>NZ_JABBGL010000022.1:0-69371 GCF_012927365.1 Sphingobium sp. TB-6
CTTCATTGCTTGGTGACCATAGCGTCTGTGACCCACCCGATCCCATCCCGAACTCGGCCGTGAAACCAGTCTGCGCCGATGGTACTGTGGCTCAAGCCCCGGAAGAGTAGGGCGTCGCCAGGCATTGTAGCTCGCGCTTTGAAAACATACACAACCCATTCACATACAACATGCGGCCTCCGCATGCTTCAAGCCCGCCTCTCAGGCGGGCTTCTTGCGTTCTGTAGCAGCCGTCTTTCCGGGTTCGTCGGAACGGCCAGCGCCTACCAAGGGCGTCAGGAGCGCGCGCGTTGATCCCCGTCATGCCCAGACCAGCGGGCCGAGAGTTTCACCGGTTCCCACAGGCGCGATCCCATCGCCGTCAGTGCCGCCCCGCCGCTGGCACTTAAAAACAACAGCGCGGCGAGCAGCAATTCTGTCGCGTTCATGTCTGCCGTCGGGTTTTCCATGACCAACCTGCGCAGCAGCCCGCCTTCAGGCCAGGCGGAGATGAGAAGTATCAGGCCCGCGATCCTCAGCCCGATCTTCGCCGCCAGATGTTCATACCAGCTCATATCGGCATCCTCCCTTGGAGAGGATGTTCATTTACGCATGCGGACATAGCTTCTCGAGAGCGAGAAAGGTTGGTTTCCGTTGAAAATGCATAGGATTTGGCGGAACTTTCCGGAATTCCTATGCGAACCTATGCCGATCGCATAAAGCTCCACATCCACCTGATCACGCGACGGGCGACCCATTGCCTCTGCCATCACGAGATGAAAGCGGCCACCCGCGGCATCCTCAATCATCAACACATCATCGACCGATCCCACGATCACGAAATGGTGATTGATGAGGGTTCGAAATGGGGCCGAGCATGGAAGGTGCTGCGGACATTTCCAGACCTGCCATCATCCTTTCGGGCAGGATCAATTGCCAATCGCGATCCCGCCGAAGTAACAGTTGATAGTCACGGCATCGCCGGACTTTTTAATGCAACCATGCCGAGGCAGAAAACCGCACATGGACGACATGACCAGCATCCAGGCCGATCCGTTCGCGGCGCTCAGCCAGCGTAACCACCCGCTACGCGCTTCGCTCTCGCGGGAAATGCATATTCGCGGCCTGCCCCGCTTCGATGCACCGGCTCTTGCTCTACAATTCGTGTTGCTGGTCGATGAACAGCAGGCCCATGAAACTATCGCCCTTCTTTACGAACGCTTTCCCATCTTCAAGACCGGCGACCGCTTTCTTTCCGTCCGGATCGACGATCTCCATTTTTCCTGGGAGCGTCACACCGAATATATGACATACAGTTTTCTTGCGCCAGTCGAAGGCGCGACGCTGTTCGACCTTACTCCTTTTGGCAATGTGCCGCACTGGATGGCGGAGATTCCCGGTCGCGTGATCCGTTCTACTCAGATCGCGATGGTCATGAACGAACCGCTACCCGCCGCCATCGCCGCGCATTTCGCCACCGATGACCTCATCATATCCGATGTCGCGGATGGCCATGCCCGCATCTGGAGCGACTTCCGCTTGCATGAGGACGGCTTTGGCCGGCTGCTTATCCATGACAAGGGTCTGCAAGGCGGTGAAAGCTCACAACTCGTCCAGCGGCTCCAGGAACTGGGCAATTACCGCAAGATAGCCCTGCTCGGTCTGCCCGAAGCGCAACAGGCGACGCCGCTGCTCACTGAGCTTGAGCAAAGGCTGACGGCCATCACCAGCCGCGTCGCGCAGAATGATACGGACGCTGATCAGGTGCTGGAGCAGCTTTCTGCACTGAGCACGGAACTGGCCGAAATCGTGGCGCGCACCCGCTACAGGATGAGCGCCACGCAGGCCTATGCGGAAATCTGTCGCGACCGTATCCGTCGCCTCGCCGTCGTGCCGGTTCGCGGCTACCGCTCACTCGATGATTTTACCGAGCGGCGGTTGCTCCCGGCCATGCGCACCTGCGACGCCTTCACCCGCCGCCTGGAAGATCTGGCGCAGCGCACCGCCTGGACCAGCGCCTTGCTGCGTACCCGGGTTGACACCGCTCTCGCCCGCCGCAACCGTGACCTGCTGGCATCCATGGATCGCCGGACTGCCCTCCAATTGCGGCTCCAGCATACGGTCGAAGGACTGTCGGTCGTGGCGATCAGCTATTACGCGCTCGGTCTCTGGCATCATTTGAAGGAGGCGTTGGAGCTGCAGGGGCTGCATTTGCCCGGTTGGGTCGATATCGCGCTGTTCCCGGTGACGATCATCACGGTTTTCTTGGGCATCGGCCAAATCCGGAAGGTCAAGCGGTTACCCGCAGATGGGCATTGAAAGTCAGCTCCAGGCCGCATCGTCCAGTCGCAACTTCACGCACCGCAATGAGCCCCGCCTCAGAAGGGGGTTGAGGCGGGGCCGTTGGGTTCCTCCAAGGGAGAGGAGCGCTGACCATGCACCTATGCGCGTGAGTTTGCTATTCATCAGGTGAAATAGGCCAAACGAATCTGATTCATTCATCGATCGACATAATCCCTCTGCGCCATAGTCTTCGCTTCCGGACGCGAGCATAATCCAGATTAGCTAATTCTCTCCGAATCAGTTCCGCATCAATAAACTCGACGCGGACCTTTGTGCTGTTCCGCAAAAGAGCAACCATCACATGCACGTCCTTGACTTGGGATAATGATAATCCGGTCGCTACACTTCTTCCGGTGAACAGGAGATTGGCGATGAAGCACCTCAACCCATCACGCGTCGTCCTTCCGATGACAGCGGCTGCCACGGCGATTTTGACCGCTCTGCCCGCCTTGGCGACAAGTGGTTCGGGCTTTGCTCCCGCGCCTATAGTGACGGGGCATTACGGTTCACTCGATGTGAAGGCCGACAAGGTCGAGAAATGGGATTTGTTCCTGAAGACCAAGGCCGACTCTGATGTGGGCGCGGATCGTCTGACGGTTCAGCCGGGCGGCTATAGCGGATGGCACTCGCACCCCGCGCCGGTATTCATTACCGTCACCGAAGGCGAAATTCAGTGGTATGATGGTGGCAATCCCCTGTGCACCTGGCAAACCTATCATGCGGGCCAGTCGTTCATCGAGCAGGCATTTCGCATCCATCAGATCCGCAACGCCACGGGCAATATCGCAGAGTTTATCGGCATCCGCATATCGCCCGCCGGGGTAGGCTTCCGGATCGATGAAAATAAGCCGACTAACTGCCAATAATGTTCAGGCGACCGCGGGGCGATCTGCCTGACCGGAAGGATCACCTCCGGTCAGGCGGCTTCGATTCCCCGATGCTTTCCAAACCAGCTCAGCGCGTCACCAATGCGACGATCACCATGATGGCCAGCACGAGCGAGACGACTTGCCAGAAACGGACAGGGTCGCGTTCGATGAAGGGAAGCCCGCGCTGGTTGACGCGGGCGACCGCTGCGCCGCCCTCAAGGGCGCGCAAAAGTTCGATGACGTCACCGAACCTGTCGCTGGAATCGATGGCCACGCTGCGCGTCAGGATATTGTCCAGCCAGGCCGGCAATTCGGGTCTGTGCGTGCTGGGCGGGGCGGCCTTGCGAAAGCGCGGTCGGCTGAACGCCTCGATTTCGCCATAGGGATAGCGCCTGGCGAACAGGCGCCAGAGCGTGACGCCCAGCGCATATTGGTCGGTCCCTTCGTCGCCCGCATTTTTGGCGAACATTTCGGGGGCAAGATAGCTGAAGGTGCCGGGAACCTCCTTGCTCGCAAATTCCTCGATCCGGGGCAGGCGCGCGACGCCAAGATCGATGAGCTTCAGCCCGCCATCGCGCAGCAACAGGACATTGTCGGGCTTGATATCACGATGGATGATGTCGAGCCGGTGCAGGGCGGCCACGGCGCGGGTGAGCTTGATCGCGATGGCCAGCCCATCTTCGAGCGAGACAGGACGCGCAAGGCGCTTTTCGAGCGTCTCGCCGTCATAGAAGGGCTGGACGCCATAGAGTCGGGTCTGCCTGTCGGGAGGAACGGGGACGGCCGCAGCCACGAACGGGCTGGAGACACGGCTGCCCACCAGCATTTCGCGCGCGAAAGCCAGACGGGCGCCGCCTTCGGAAAGAAGGTTGGGTTTGGGGAATTTGACGACCATCTGTCCGCCCGACAGCGTGTCGGTCGCGCGGAACAGGCGGGCATAACGGCCATCCGACAGGAGGCTGTCGAGGCGGAAGCCGTCCACGCTATCCCCCTCTCGGGGTGGAGCGAGAATGGGCAATCGCGCAATGTCGCTGGCGACGCTGTCGTGGTCGATGGCGGGAAGGCTCACAACGTCCAGCACCACCGCGCTTGTATTGTCGGCGCTGCCCGCCGACAGGGCGGCATCGACGATCGCGATGGCGTCGGCCTCGGCGGAATTGCGGGCTCCCAGCAGTTTTTCCAGCCGCTTTGGCGAGAGGCTGCCATGGACCCCGTCGCTGGTGAGCAGGAGCCGGTCATGCTCGGCCAGCACGATCTGGTGATGGTCCAGCCGGAGATGCTCCTCGATGCCGAGTGCGCGATAGAGGATATGCTTCTGGTCGGGATGAGACCGGCTATGATCCTCGGTCAAAAGGGTCAGGCGTCCCTCGCGATAGTGCCAGGCGCGGCTGTCACCTACATGGCAGAGATGGGCGCGACGGCCCTTGAGAATGAGCGCGGTGAAGGTCGTCGCGGCATGCGCCATCGTCTCCGTCCGTCCCATGGCGGCCAGCCAGCGGTTGAACGGCGCCATCACACGCTGGACCGCCGCGGGCGTGCCGATGGTGTCGGGCTGGTCGTAAAGTCCTTCGATCAGCGCGCGAATGGCCAACTCAGCAGCGATCCGTCCACCCCGCGCCCCGCCGACCCCATCGGCCAGGGCGGCGATCATGCCATGGCGGATGCGTTCGGTTTCCGTCGCGGCATAGATGCCGACAAAGTCCTGATTATCGGGTCTCGCGCCCTGCTCGGAGGCATGTCCCGCAGCAACCCGCAAGCGTCCTTCAGGCCTCATTCCGTCCACCCCCCTCATGCACATGCGCACGAAGGGAGCGGGGAAGATGGGGGTTCGTCAAGCCCTCCATCCGCAAAGTATGCAAACTTCTCTGGTCATCAAAGCGAAAAGTCAGCCGTCTCCCAGTGCGCTACAGCCTCAATTGCGCTGACGCATTTGCGGTCGGTTACGCCGTAATAGGCCATCCGCTGCCCGTATCAATCATCATCGTCATCATGATGGTGACGCCAATGCCGATCGTTATGGCGATACCACCGCCTGTCATAATAGCGCGGATAGCTGTCGTAATAATAGTAATTATATGACCGGTAATGCGGTCGGTAATATCGTTCGCGATAATAATAATCATCATCATCGTAATAATAGCGCGGCCGATCCGATGCGATGGCCGCGCCGATGGCCAAGCCGACAATTCCTGCGCTCAAGGCGAGCGCCGTATCATTGTCATAGTGACGCGAATAATAACGATGATGATCGCGTGCCTCCGCAGGCGTGACGCTGATTGGCATGGACGCTGCCAACATCAGCCCAAAGGCCGCGTTACGGAGCATTTTCATCTCCTGCCTCCTTATTCTTTGCCCTGTCCGCATCCGGCGGAAGGGGTAGAGCGTTTTCCAAGCGGATAGAATCAGCTGACTCGGAAAACGCGGTAAAACAAAGGTCTAGAGCAGGCGATCCGATGCAAGCGGGTCGGATTCTGCTCTAGTCTGTCACTCAAGCATAGGTGCGCTGAACTCGATCTGAACCCGCTCTAACAAAGAGGGGCGTGGTTCCATAACGGTTCCACCCCCCACATCCTCCCGCCATCAAAGGGAATTCAGACCATTGTGCCTGGATAATCCTGGTCAGCAATCGGAGTTGCGGTCGACTTCCCGGCCCAGCAAGGCGCCTGCGCCCGCACCGATAATGGTCCCCGGCGCCCGATCGCCATAGCGATCGACCGAACGTCCCAGCAACGCGCCTGCCGCACCGCCCAGCAGCAGCCCCGTCGTTCCGCTGCCGCCACAACGATAGTGGCGCTCACCACGATAATAGCGCCGTGGTTCGGCATAGCGGGGGCGCTGATAGTCCCGCTCCTCATAATAACTGCGGCGGTAATGCGGACGGTCATCGTCATCGTCATCGTCGCCGTCATCATGATATTCTTCGTACCGATACCAACTCCCCCGGCCGTCATGGGCATGGGCCAGAGATGGCAGGCCTGCCAGTATTGAAGCAGCCAGGGAAAGTGCCATTAGGGGTTTGCGCATCATTTTTCACCTCCTCCACAGACGGTTACGTCTCGACGAGCAGCGTTATTACCATCCGTCTCTGGCGTATTTCTGAACGGGGCAGTCAGCAATCGTTCAGCAACAGATCGCGTTTACGGCGCGTCATTGCCCAATCCTACGATCGCCTCTCACAATCATTATGGTCGCACATTGCATTGAAGGGCCGTCATTCTCGGAATAGGCCAGCATATCTGCGGCTTCGTCGGGCTGGCTGCGTGCCGCCGTGGGGCTTGCCGTCATGACCCTGTCCATGCAGGCTCATGCGATTGAAGCCAATCGCTCCGCCATCGCCGGTGCGGCGGACCGCCTTGATTATACGTCGAGACAGGTCGGCGCGTTTGCAAGACATCCCGCAAACTGTTGAGGTCGTGACTGAGGCCGTCATCCGCGACCAGCGCGATGCCGTTACAGAGTGGCGTAGGTCTCGCTTCGCTGCAGACGGACGCCTGGCGGCGTGTGATCTGCTTTGAGAATGTCGCTCCCGCCGCTGACAATGCCGATGGGTTTCAGAATGGTTGTTGGATTTTATCCAGGCTGGCATAAAGAAGGTTCGCACGGAGTGGGGACGATTTGTGATGACGAATGGCGAACCATTTATTGATTACTACAAGATTTTGCAGGTCAGTCCGAACTGTGACGCACGTGCGCTGGAAACCGCCTATCGCTTTCTTGCGAAGAAATACCACCCCGACCATGTGGAAACGGCTGATGTCACGAAATTCAATGAGGTGATCGAGGCTTATAAGGCGCTCAGAAATCCCGACCAGCGCGCTCAATATGACCTTCTCTACACTGGCAAGACCGGGTTTATATTTTCTGCGAATGTTGAAGTCGATGACGAAAAAACTGCGAATGATGACGCAGATGCGCACGCTAAAATCCTGTTATTTCTATATAAAAGGAGAAGGGAAAATGCTCAGGATGCCGGGGTGGGCCGATATTTCGTCCAGAAGATGTTGAAATGTTCGGATGAGCATTTTGAGTTTCATCTATGGTACCTAAAGTCGAAAAGTTTAATTGAAATCACCGAACAAGGAACTTTGGCAATCACCATTGAAGGCGTAGATCACGTGATCTCCATGTCTCAGACCATCATGCGAGAAAAATTGCTGATTGGACGAATGATCGATACCTAGGATTGGGCAACCCTATCGAACGGCAGTTTTTTCATCGCGCTCACCCAAAAATTGACGGACGACTCCCGGCCATCTTGCGAGGCGAGCATGGCGCTATGCCGGCAGAGCGTGGGTGAGGTGGAGGAGCAGGTGTTCCCTGGCCATCCGGATGTTATGGACGCCGACCTTGCTGACGACTTCGGCACCATTCCTCGACTTGAGCTGATGAAACCTTTATTGCGCCGGATCGTCGATCCGAGCCGGCTGTATCCGATCCAATCCTGGCTGGAATATGCTGTCGAGGAACCTGGCGGCAAGGGTCGAGGGAAACGAACGACGCAGGCCCGCCCGCCATGGGTGGAGGCATGACGTCTTGTCCGAGAGCCGGATGTTGGAGATCTACACATCCGGTTCGATAGCAGGGAATGGAAATGGACCGTCTGGCAAGCCCCGGAGGTGTGCAGCACGGTATCGCGCCACTTCCTGACTCTATTGAGGCCAAAGAGGCGGCTTCACGGCGCATTCGATGTTGGCTCCCTTCCCCAAATTTCTCTTCCCAATGATCGGCTATGGCAATCGGCAAGCATCTATGGTCATTTACCGACGGAGGGGATGAGGTCATGCAGACGAGACTGACGGATACTGAGTTCGAAGCCTATCTGGCGCGGATTGGCATCCGGTGGCCGGAACGGCCCGATCTTGGAGCGTTGATCTCGATCCACCGTGCCCACGCCTATAGCTTCACCTGGGAAACGATCGACTGCTTCATGGGCTGGCCCTCCAGCATCGATCCCCAGGACGCCTTCGCCAAGATGATCGATCGCCGCCGGGGCGGCTGGTGCTATGAGATGAACGGCCTGCTTGGCGCGGCCTTGTCCGCCTGTGGCTTTGCCGTGACGCGGCTTTGCGGAGCGGTTCGCCGCGCGGAACTCGGCGATAACGTCATCGGCAATCATCTGACCCTCCGTGTAGATCTGGATGAGCCCTGGCTTGCGGAGGTAGGACTGGGTGACGCGCTCGTCGATCCCATTCCCCTGGCGATCGGATCGTCGACGCAACGCGGCTATGAATTTTCGATCGGGCAGGCGGACGGAAACTGGCTGCGTTTCCATAATCACCCTCATGGCGGGGCGCCGACCTTCGATTTCCAGACGGACTATGCCGACGAGGCTGCTCTTGAAAATGCGCAGCGCTGGCTGCTCGAAAGCGAGGAGTCCCCGTTTGCCGGCAATCTCCTGCTGCAGCGCCATTTTCCCGACCGCATCGAAAGCATCCTTAACGGCATGTGGCGGACGACGACGCCTCAGGGCGTGGTCGAAAGGCCGATCGGAAGCGCACCGGAATTTGCGGCGCTGCTGGCTGGCATTTTCCAGATCGATGAGCCTCGGACAGACGCCATCTGGGAACATGTGCGGGAAATCACCGCATAGCGTCTATCGCAGAACGGGGCGCCAGTGTCTTTCGGTTGTCGTAGAAAAAGACAGGCGAGGTGATTTGGATGGGGCGTGCGCGAAACAGTCATCGCATGCGCCTCTTGCATTCATTGTCGAGGACCGTCGGCCTCGAAACTGTAGCGGGAGCGAGACTGACGGTCCCGCTCCCGTGGTTCATCAGGCTTTCACTGGTGCGGGTTCGGCCGCCTTGGCATCAGTGCCAAGGTGCGAGCCCGCAGCTTCAAGCGCGGCCTTCAACGTCTTGGGCTTGGATACCGATTTTGCCTTGGGAGCGGCGCCAACCTTCTTTGCGGGCTTGGCCTTCGCAGCTTCTGCGGCTGGAGCAGGCTCGACCTTGGCATTGGCCTTATCCGCTTTTGGACCCGCTATTCCCAGACGCTTGCGCGCTTCGCCTTTCGCTGTGGCGGGTGCGGCGCTGGCACTGGTTAAACGGTTCGAGATAAGCGGGGCGCCCTTGGGGGTGGAATCCTTCGCTTTGGCTGCTTTCTTCACCGGCGCAGGTGCAGGGTTCGCAGCACCCTTCGGAGCGTCGGCCACGGCGGGGGCAGCCTTTGCAGCAGGGACAGCCGCAGCCTTCGCAGGCTTCTTCGCCGGAGCTGAGGCTGCTTTCTTGGGTGTCTTCGGGGCCGCCTCAGCAGGCTTGGCAGCGGCGACCGGCTTCTTGCCCAGGCCGATCTTTTCCGCGACGGCGCGCCGGGATTCCGAATAGCTCTGAGCCACCAGCGGATAGGTCTTCGGCAATTTATAGCGTTCGCGATATTGCTCAGGGGTGAGGTCGTTCGCCGCGAGATGGCGCTTCAAGGTCTTGTACGGCTTGCCGTCGATCAGGCTGATGATGTGATCGGGCGACGAAAGGCTCTTGCGCACCGACACGGCGGGCGTGAAAGTCGGAGCAGCAGCTTCCTCTGCGGCGGCTGCCGGATTTTCCGTCAGCGCAGCGCGCGTCGTCTTGATCAAGTCCGCCAGGCTGTCGCTCGCGACGGAGTTGTTGGAAACAAAAGCACTGACAAGCTGGACGGTGAGAGCGGTGATGTCGGATTGATTAGCTTCGGCCATTTTGCGAACCCGTGGAGAGAGGAATGTTGGCGCTATTTGCGCGCTTCAACATCAAATGTAAATATTGCGATTTGGCTGCATCCCAAGATCAGATTGCCCGATGAAGCAATCAAATAAACTGGACCCGATGTTATGCCGCGTCGAATGGTAAGGCGTGGCAGAACCAAAGGGGCTATTAACGCCGTGTCCGCTACTGTCCGTGGCTTGATCGACCTGACCTCACGCGCTTCAGATGCAAAAGCTAAAGCTGCGGCACACGCAGCATAACAACGATGGTTCGGGTCTATAGAACCCGGCGCTAATCACTTGATGGCGGTACGGCCGTGTCGAGATGAATGTGCTTGGATAGGGCGGCCAGTTCTTTTGCCGTCTCGGAATCGCGATTGTCCTGAGCGCCACCGGCCGCTTCCTTGAGGGCGCCCATGATGCCTTGCACCTGTTGCCGGTTGATCGCCCCGGATTGAAACAGCGCACGGATTATCGCTCGAATTGCCAGCTCGGTTCCGCTGTCCATCGCTTGCCTCCATCAACTTCCGCCGACATGATCATAGCATCTTTTGATCGCTGGCGGATGTAAGGCGATAATGGCCGGCGCATATTTTCGCTCGCGTGGAAGGCAAAGCGGTGGCGTCCGTCTGGGCGCCGCCGCTCGTCCTCAACGCTTAGCAGCGCGAATTGCGATCGATGGCGCGGCCGGCCAGCGCTCCGGCGCCAGCGCCGATGATGGTGCCCGGTGCGCGGTCGCCTCGCGTATCGACGGCGCGGCCCAGAAGCGCGCCGGCTACGCCGCCGAGCAGCAGGCCGGTGGTCCCGCCCGACTTGCGGCAGCGATAACCGCGATCATCGCGATAGCCGCGATAGTCGCGGCGATCAGAATAGCGAACCCGCTCATGGCGATCATAGCGGCTCCAGCCACGATCGCCGTCATGGGCGAACGAAGTCGCCGGCACGGCAGCCGAGAGGGTGGCGGCGGCAAGAGCGATGCCGAGAATGGATTTGCGAATGGTCATAACGGGTCTCCTCAAATCTTTGTGTTGCCTGGCCTTATTCCACCTCGCGCATGGGCCCAGGCTGAACCGCTTTGTTATCAAAGGTTAAGCTGACCGTGCTTTGCGAGGTCTCTCTGCTTTCTCCCTCACCATAGCATTGCTTTCTTGCCTGTCCGGCGCAGGCGGGTCATAGGCTTTGGAAATGAACGACGAAACAGATGCGATTATCGCTCGCGTGGTCGAGCGGATTCCGCTGTACCTGCGCAACAATCTGGCCTCGAAGGATGCCGGTGTTCGCAAGGAGGCCGAGGAGGCGCTTGCGGCGATGATCTCAAGCGCGCTGGCGAATGGAACCGCCGAAACTTCCGAGGATTAAGGCGCCATCGACTTTTCTGGAACTTTGACGATGCGAGCGGTGCCGGACACCGGGACAATCTCCATCGCGATCGTGGCGTCGTTGCTGCTCATGTCGGCCAACTCCGCCGCGGCGCATCCGGCGGATTTCATGCAGGTAAAATGCGCGCAGGGGCGAAGCTTTTTCCTTCGGATCGAAAAAAAGCAGGCCATCATCCGGTCGGGCGCTGTGCAGATGCGGCTCGATCGGCGCATTTCCGCGCTGGGGCAGCAATTTGAGAGCGAAGCTGCGACCTTGATCATCGACGGCGATTTCGTGGCCTTCGTTCCCAAGGGTGATCCGAGCTGGCGCGACTGTCGCATCGAAGCGGCAACGGAGGCTTCGCCGCATCCCTGAAGGATGAGCAATGAGCAACGGGATCAATCCGTTATGGAATGGCTTCGGGCTTGAAATCATCTGGGAGAGGCATAAGTTCAAAAGCGTCACTCTTCCCTTTCGAGTGACTCTCCCTGAACCTTCCCCGCGTGGAGCCTGGCTCCGGCGGGGCATCTTTTATCCCTGACCAGCCCTGTGTCCGGCCTCAAGCTGCTTGCGAAAGCAGCGGCGACCTGTCGGCCTCCAGCAAGCCTGCCCTGCGGCCCTGTATCTGGTCAAGATAGGCAAAGATGGAGACGATGGCCGGCGTGGCGGTTGCGCTGTCCTGCCGCTTGGTGTCGAGCGTGCCGCCGTTCATCAGCGCTTCGAGCGCATCCCGCCCGCGCGCGACGCGGCTTTTGATCGTGCCGATCGCTGTCCCCATAATATCGGCCGCTTCGTCATAGGAGAAGCCGCCCGCACCCACCAGGATCAGAGCCTCGCGTTGGGATTCGGGCAGTTGCGCCAGCGCGCGCGTCAGATCGCGCAGCTCGACGCACATATGCTGGGCCGCTGGCGCCGCCAGCAAGCGGTCGGCCACAAGCTCATCCCAATCGCCGGTAAAGCGGCGGCGGCGCATCTGGCTGAAATAATGGTTGCGCAGGATTGTGAAGGTCCAGGCACGAAAATTGGTGTCGGCCCAGAAGCGACTGCGTGCGGCCCATGCCTTGAGCATGGTTTCCTGGACGAGGTCGTCGGCGGTATCGCGATCGCCGCATAGGCCACGGGCGAAGGCACGCAATTGGGGGATGATGCCAGCCAGCTTTTCCTTGAAATCCCCGTCCGAGAGGGTGGTTCGCGTTTCAGTCGATCCGCAATCTTCCATGTCGTTCACCTCTCTCATCAACGGGAGAAGAACATTTCGGATCAGTATCGGTTCCGCTTTTCTAAAATTGTGCGCCGGACCTCATTATATACGGGTCGATTTGGTTCTGACTCATGATTGATGCGATTGGCTGATTTTCCAAGGAGGATCAGCATCATATCGCGTCAATTGCGTGATGGAACATTGGTGCCAGCGAACCTGGTCGCGGAACAGGTCGGAAATATTGGAGAAGTGATGGAAATTGCGGTTCGCTCGGCTCAACCATATTCCCGATGTCCGAGCCGCGGCGTAAGCAACTGCGGTGCATAGCGAATTGGAAGCGACAGGCGGAAAAAGCGGAGAATTGCATCTGGCTCCTTCCGCCCGAACGATCGGGCGGCTGATGATGGCAGAGCGCGAAGATCGTTATTGCGACGGTTTGACCATCATGTTTGATAGGGTTTATCTATCAAACATGATGGTCTTCGATTTGACGCCGGCTCCGCCGGAGCGCAGCATAGCGCGCGGGAAAAGGCGTCGGAAGAATGAAGAAGATGCAGCAAGGTGAGGCCGTCGATGAAACGGCGCGGTTGATCGAGGATTGGACCAGCGTGCATGGCCAGACGCGGGACCGGCTGTTGCCGTTGCTGCACATGTTGCAGGAAGAGATAGGTTCTGTCGATGATGCGGCGATCCCGGCTATAGCCAAGGCACTGAACCTGAGCCGCGCCGACGTGCATGGGGTGGTGACATTCTACCATGATTTCCGGCGCACGCCGGTTGGGCGGCATGTGGTGAAGCTGTGTCGGGCGGAAAGCTGCCAGGCACGCGGCGGCGCGGCGATGGAGCGAGCGGCGGCGGAACGGCTGGGTGTCGCCATGGGTGAGACGGGGCGCGACGGACAGGTGACGCTGGAGCCGGTTTACTGCCTGGGTTTGTGCGCCGTGGGGCCGAATGCGCTGGTCGACGGGCGGCCGATTGCGCGGGTTGACGCGACGGTTCTGGAACGGATTGCGCGGGAGATCGCGGCATGACGCCGGGCCAGAAAAACAAAGTCTATGTCAGCCGGGACATGGCGTCGGTAGCCTTGGGTGCAGACGATGTGGCGCACGCTTTCGAGACTGCCGGATGTGAGGTGGTGCGCACCGGCAGCCGGGGGTTATTTTCCATCGAGCCTTTGGTTGAGGTGGAACGCGATGGGGCGCGGGTTGGGTTCGGGCCGGTGGGACCGGACGATGTGGCGGCCGTGCTGGACGGAAGCCATGCGGCGCGGCTGGGGGATGTGGCCGCCTTGCCCTTTTTCGCGGGGCAGCAGCGTTTTACCTTTGCCCGCTGTGGGATCATCGATCCGCTGAGTCTGGAGGATTATGCCGCGCATGGCGGTTGGCGCGGGCTGGATGCGGCGCGGGCGATGGCGCCGCAGGCGGTGGTGGATGCGGTAAAGGCTTCCGGCTTGCGGGGGCGCGGCGGGGCTGGCTTTCCGACCGGGATCAAATGGCAGACGGTGCTGGATGCGCCGGGCGAGCCCAAGTTCATCGTTTGCAATGCTGATGAAGGCGACAGCGGAACCTTTGCCGACCGGATGCTGATGGAGGGCGATCCTTTCTGCCTGATCGAGGGGATGGCGATCGCCGGGCATGCGGTGGGGGCAGGCCACGGCTATATTTATATTCGCAGCGAATATCCGTTTGCGGTCGCGGCCATGCGGCAAGCCATCGAGATTTCCGCCCAGCGGATCGCTCCCTTCACGCTGGAGGTGCGGGTAGGGGCAGGCGCCTATGTCTGCGGCGAGGAAACGGCGCTGCTCGACAGTATCGAAGGCAAGCGGGGACAGGTGCGGGCGAAACCGCCTCTTCCGGCGCTGGAGGGGCTGTTCGGGCAGCCGACGGTGATCAACAATGTGCTGAGTCTGGCGGCGGTTCCCTTCATCCTGGCGGAAGGAGCTGAGGCCTATGCGGCGGTCGGTTTCGGGCGGTCGCGGGGCACCATGCCGGTGCAGCTTGCAGGCAATGTGAAGCATGGCGGGCTCTACGAAATCGGCTTCGGTATCACGCTGGGCGAGTTGGTGAACGACATTGGCGGCGGGACGGCCAGCGGAAGGCCGGTGCGTGTGGTGCAGGTGGGCGGGCCGTTGGGGGCTTATTTCCCGCCGGGCATGTTCGATCTGCCCTTCGACTATGAGGCTTTCGCGCAGGCCGGAGGACTGATCGGCCATGCCGGGATTACCGTATTCGACGACACAGTGGACATGGCGCATATGGCGCGCTTCGCAATGGAGTTCTGCGCGGTCGAAAGTTGCGGGAAATGCACGCCCTGCCGGATCGGGTCGACGCGGGGCGTTGAAGTGATGGACCGGATCATCGCGGCGCGGGATGCCGAGCCGGTGGTGGTGGAAGAGGTCGGCGGCGGATTGGCGAAGGCGCTATATTCGCGAGCGCCTGAGCGGATCGACAGCGGGCTGGAGACGCAGACGGCGCTGTTGCGCGACCTGTGCGATACGATGAAATATGGCTCGCTCTGTGCGTTGGGCGGTTTCACGCCCTATCCGGTGCTGAGCGCGCTCGATCATTTTCCCGAGGATTTTGGGGCTTCTGCTCCGGTGAAGGAAGCTGCGGAATGACCTATACGCGCGAAGCCGATCATGGAACGCCGCCTGCTGTCGCGACGAGCAAGAGCGTGACCCTCACCATCGATGGCGATATGGTCACCATGCCGGAGGGCACGTCGATCATGCGGGCGGCTTCGCTGACCGGCTGCTCGATCCCGAAACTGTGCGCGACAGACAATGTCGAGAGCTTCGGCTCCTGCCGCCTCTGTCTGGTCGAAGTCGAAGGGCGCAATGGCTATCCCGCTTCCTGCACCACGCCGATTGCCGAGGGCATGGTGGTGCGGACGCAGAGCGAGCGGTTGAAGCAGTTGCGGCGCGGGGTGATGGAGCTTTACATCTCCGACCATCCGCTCGACTGCCTGACCTGCCCGGCTAATGGCGATTGCGAGTTGCAGGAACAGGCGGGCGCGGTGGGCCTGCGCGACGTGCGCTATGGCTATGATGGCGCGACCAATATGGGGCAGGCGAAGGACCAGTCGAACCCCTATTTCGACTTCGACCCCAGCAAATGCATCGTCTGTTCGCGCTGCGTGCGGGCTTGCGACGAGGTGCAGGGGACTTTTGCGCTGACCATCGAGGGAAGGGGCTTCGATTCCAAGGTTTCCCCATCCCAAGGGCAGGATTTCCTGTCGTCCGAATGCGTGTCCTGCGGCGCCTGCGTCCAGGCCTGCCCGACCGCCACGCTGACCGAGAAAAAGGTGGTGGAGATCGGCACGCCGGACCGGGCGGTCGTGACCACCTGCGCCTATTGCGGCGTCGGCTGCACCTTCCGCGCCGAGATGCGGGGCGAGGAGCTGGTGCGGATGGTGCCGTGGAAGGAGGGCAAGGCCAATCACGGGCATAGCTGCGTGAAGGGCCGCTTCGCCTGGGGCTATGCCCAGCATCGCGACCGCATCCTGAAGCCGATGATCCGCGCTTCGGTGGACGAACCCTGGCGCGAGGTGTCGTGGGAGGAGGCCATCGCCCATACCGCCAGCGAGTTCAAGCGCATCCAGGCAAAATATGGCACGCGCAGCATCGGCGGCATCACCTCCAGCCGCTGCACCAATGAGGAGACCTTCCTCGTCCAGAAGCTGATCCGGCAGGGTTTCGGCAACAATAATGTAGATACCTGCGCGCGGGTCTGCCATTCCCCGACGGGCTATGGATTGAAGACGACGTTCGGCACTTCGGCGGGCACGCAGGATTTCGACAGCGTTGCCGAGGCCGACGTCATTCTGGTCATCGGCGCCAATCCGACCGACGGCCATCCCGTCTTCGCCAGCCGAATGAAGAAGCGGCTGCGCGAGGGCGCGAAGCTGATCGTCATCGATCCCCGGCGGATCGATCTGGTGAAGTCGCCCCATGTCGAGGCGGCGCATCATCTGCCGCTGCGGCCCGGCACCAATGTCGCCATGCTGACGGCGATGGCGCATGTGATCGTGACGGAAAATCTCTTCGACGAAGCCTTCATCCGGGATCGTTGCGACTGGGATGAATTTATGGACTGGGCGGCCTTCGTCGCTGAACCCAGCCGCTCGCCCGAGGCGATCGAGCCGCTGACGGGGGTGAAGGCGGAAGAGGTGCGCGCGGCGGCGCGGCTTTATGCCACCGGGGGTAACGCCGCGATCTACTATGGTCTTGGCGTCACCGAGCATAGTCAAGGGTCGTCCACCGTCATGGCGATTGCCAACCTCTCCATGGCGACCGGCAATGTCGGGCGCGAGGGCGTCGGCGTGAACCCTTTGCGCGGGCAGAATAATGTGCAGGGCGCCTGTGACATGGGCAGCTTCCCGCACGAATTTTCCGGCTATCGCCATGTGTCGGACGATGCTGTGCGCGGCCAGTTCGAGCGGGCCTGGGGCGTGACGCTGGATGCCGAGCCGGGCCTGCGCATCCCCAATATGCTCGACGCGGCGACGGACGGGACGTTCAAGGGCATCTTCATCCAGGGCGAGGATATTCTTCAGTCCGACCCCAATACTCATCATGTCGCGGCGGGCCTTGCCGCGATGGAATGCGTGGTGGTGCAGGATCTGTTCCTCAATGAGACCGCCAATTACGCCCATGTCTTCCTGCCGGGGTCGACCTTTCTGGAGAAGGATGGAACCTTCACCAATGCCGAACGGCGCATCCAGCGCGTGCGCAAGGTGATGGCGCCGCTCAATGGTTATGGCGATTGGGAGATCGTCCAGCTTGTTGCGCAGGCCATGGGGCTTGGCTGGTCCTATGCGCATCCGTCCGAGATCATGGACGAGATCGCCGCGCTGACCCCGACCTTCGCGGGCGTGCATTATGACCGGCTGGACGTGGAAGGATCGCTGCAATGGCCTGCCAATGACGCGGCGCCGGACGGGACGCCGACCATGCATATCGACGGCTTCGTGCGCGGCAGGGGCAAATTCGTCGTCACCGACTATGTGCCGACCGATGAGAAAACCGGGCCGCGCTTCCCGCTGTTGCTGACGACCGGCCGCATCCTCAGCCAATATAATGTCGGCGCGCAGACGCGGCGGACGGCGAACGAGGCCTGGCATCCGGAGGACCGGCTGGAAATCCATCCGGCCGATGCGGAGAACCGGGGAATCAAGGATGGCGATTGGGTCTCGCTCAAGAGCCGGGCCGGGGAAACCAGTCTGCGCGCATTGATCACCGAGCGGGTCGCGCCGGGCGTGGTCTACACCACCTTCCACCATCCTGATACGCAGGCCAATGTCATCACCACCGACTATTCGGACTGGGCCACCAACTGCCCGGAATATAAGGTGACGGCGGTACAGGTCATGCCCTCCAACGGGCCAAGCGACTGGCAGCGCGACTATGCCGATCAGGCCCGCCACAGCAGGCGGATTGCGCCGCTGGCAGCGGCGCAATAGGATCGGGCGCATGAGCGATGAAAATGAGGTCATGTCGACCGAAGACCGCCTGATCTACATGGCAAACCAGATCGCCCGCAATCTTGTGGCATCGGGTGAGGCGGAGGCTGTGGCGATGACGGCGGATCATATACGCGCCTTCTGGGATCCGGCGATGAAGCGGCGCATCGCCGTGCTGGCGGCGGAGCGTCCCGAGGCGCTTTCCTCCATCGCCGCCGCCGCCGTCCGCCGGGTCGCGGCCCCTTGAGCGCCGTGCTGGAGGATGAATCCGTCATATTCAGGCAGGTGACGCCGGAAGGCCGGGTGACGGCGGTGACCCGCGAGCTGGCCGAGGAAGTGCCGGTCGCGATCGAATTTAACGGCATCGGCTATGCCGTGCTGATGGCGACGCCTGCGGATGTGGCGGACCTGGTGCTGGGCTTCGCGCTGGCGGAGCGGCTGATCGGGCCGGAGGATGCGCCCTTCGACGTCGACATGCATGCGACGGAGCAGGGGATCATTGCCCGTGCGACCTTGCCGGAGGGGCGGACGGAAGCTTTGCTCAGCCGGGTGCGGCATCGCGCTTCGGAATCCTCCTGCGGGATTTGCGGCGTGGAGAATCTGGAACAGGCGATCCGGCCTTTGCCGGCCGTTACCGGCCCGTCGCTGGCCGACAAGGGGGCGATCTTTCGGGCACTGGGCGATTTGGGACAGCATCAGCCGCTCAACATGCGAACCGGCGCGGCGCATGTCGCGGCGCTGGTGGCGGCGGACGGCACGATCCGCCTGGCGCGGGAGGATGTCGGGCGGCATAATGCGTTCGACAAGCTGATCGGCGCGATGCGGCGGCGCGGATGGGAATGGGATGGCGGCTTCGCGCTGCTTTCTTCGCGCTGTTCCTATGAATTGGTGGAAAAGGCGGTGCTGGCGGACTGCCCCTTGCTGGTGACGATTTCCGCGCCGACGCGGCTTGCGGTCGAACGGGCGGCGGGGGCGGGGCTGCCGCTGGTGGTGCTGGCCCGCCCCGACGCGATCCTGCTGAGCGGGGATTAGTCGGGATCGTAGCGGCTGTCGAGTTCGGCGGCGCGGGCTCGGTCTGCTTCCGCTTTCCGGATTTCTCCGCGCTGCTGCAACAGCAGGCTGCGATGATAATAGCCCTGCGCCGCATAGGGCGCATAGCGGACGGCCTTGTCGAAATCCTCCAGTGCGCGGTCGCTCTCGCCCTGCGCCTGATAGGCCATTGCGCGATTGAGATAGGCTTGGGCCGATTTCGGCGCGACGGCGATCGCCTTGTCGAAGGCGGCGACGGCATCGCGCCAGTCGCCCTGCCAAGCCCGCGTCAGGCCATCGGCCATAGGCGCGCCGATACGGCCCCTGTCTCCTTTGGCGGCGGGATCGACCTGCCGCTTGCAGGCGGTGAGGTCTTGCTGTGGGTCCAGCACGGTGCAGGCGTTCCAGTCGCCCCGTCCGCGCAGCAGGCCCGGATCGGCCCTGGCGCTGGTGACGACGATGTCCCCGGCGGCTTCGCTATCGGCCGCCTTGTTGGCGCGCCTTGCCGAAACCTCCGCATTGGCAAGGACTGCGGGGGGAGGGGGAGCGGCAGGAGAGGCAGCGGGAGCCGCCGCCATGCTTCCATAAGCCTGCATGGCGGGCGCTTGCTCTGGCGGCTGTACCGTCTTTTCCCGAACCGGCTCTAGGGCAGGCGCGGGGGGTTTTGTGGCTGACTTCTCCGGGACGATAGCTGGCGGTTCGGAGCGCAAGGGCGGCGGAACGGGCGCGGCGGCCATATCGGCAGCGGCCCGTTCTTCCTGCGGTCGGGCGGCGATCCGAGGGGAAGGGGCGTCCTGTCGCGGCATATTCATCCATGCGACGGGCAGGACGACAAGCGCAAGCAGGGATAGGGCAAGCGCGCTCCCCAGATAGGGACGGTCCAGCAGATGCCGCCAGCGCGCAGCTTTGCCGGTCCCGACAGGTGGCGCACCCTGCTCCGTTCCATCGAACCGGCGCAATGCCGCCTCGATCGCTGCCTCGCGCCGCGCTGGGGCAGGCGGCGGCGGATCGGGCAGGGAGAAGGGTGTGTTTCGCTCGCCGGCCATTTACGGCTTCCTGTCATCCTTGCGGGACGGGCCTTGCGTCGGATCAGGAGAGGCGGGCGGGTACATAGGCTGGTCTTATGCGGCAAAGCGTTGCGGTGCGAAAGGGGCCGGTTTTCCCTGACTAGCCCCCTTCCCGATCAAAGTGGTTGCATGGAGGCAGCCGTCCTGGCGGTGCGGACCAACTGGATGAATTCGCCGCGATAGCCGAATGGATCGGCGCCGCGCGCTGCCGTAGCGATGCGCAGCACATCGTCATAGCTCAGCGATCCGCCATAGCGCCCGCCCCGCAGCAATTCGGCAAAGGCCGCCACGCCGGTCGCAAAGCGGGCATCGAGCGGCGCATTTTCGAAGCGGGCGAATTCCACGGCCCGGTTGATCGGGGTCGCGATCAATTGGCTCCGATCCGATTTGGGCGCCTTGTAGCGGATCTTGACGAAGCCATATTCGCTTGCGCTCCCGGCTGGCGCTCTGGCTGACGGGGCGTAGCGCAGGTCGGGGACGGCGCGGGGACCGCCCACCGGCACGATTTCATAGAGCGCCGTCACCGTCTGGCCCGATCCGACATCGCCTGCATCGACCCGGTCATTGTCGAAATCCTCCCGGTTCAGCATCCGCGTTTCATAGCCGATCAGCCGATATTCCGCGACGGTCGCGGGGTTGAATTCGACCTGGATCTTCACATCCTTGGCGATCGGGAAGAGGGTGGAGCCGGCCTCCTCCACCAGCATCTTGCGCGCTTCGCTGAGGGTGTCGATATAGGCGGCGGCGCCATTGCCGTTCTGCGCCAGCGCCTGCATCAGCGCGTCATTGTAATTGCCCATGCCAAAGCCAAGGACGGACAGGAAAATTCCCTTGTTCCGCTCGCGTTCGACAAAGCCCTTCAACTCATCGACATTGGTGATGCCGATGTTGAAATCGCCGTCCGTGGCCAGCATCACCCGGTTGACGCCCGCCGGGTCCAGATTGGCGGCAGCCAGCGCATAGGCCTGGCGAACGCCCTCCGCCCCCGCCGTGCCGCCGCCCGCGCCAAGGCGGTTGATGACCTCCAATATTCTGTGCTTCTGGCTGACCGGCGTGGGTTCCAGCGCGGTCCCGGCGCTGCCCGCATAGGTGACGATGGCGACATGGTCATTGGGGTCGAGCTGGCCGACCAGCATGGACAGGGATTGCTTCACCAGCGGCAGCTTGTTGGGCTCGTTCATCGATCCGGAGGTGTCGATCAGGAACACCAGGTTGGCGCGGGGCCGCACGGCGCGCTGGACCGCATAGCCGCGAATGCCGATGCGGACGAGCTTGCGTCCTGCCGTCCAGGGGCTGGGGAAGACCGCGACATTGGTCGTGAAGGGCTGGGCCACGCTGCGCGGCGCGGCATAATCATAGGGGAAATAGTTGATCATCTCCTCCGGCCGGACGGCGGCGGGTTGCGGCAGGACATTCTGGTTGAGCGACGCGCGCACGAAGGAATAGGATGCGGTGTCGACATCGATGGAGAAGGTCGAAACCGGCTGTTCCCGGACGATCTGGAAGCGGTTCTCCTCCTTGTTCACGAATGTGTCGCGCCCGACGTCATGATAAGCGGGCGGCCACGGCCTGCGCTCCGGCATGGCGAGCATCGGCGCAGGGGGTGGAGGGGCATATGCCGGTTCCGCCCGAACCGCTCCATTGGCCTTGCGGGTCTGGTATGCGCCGCCGGCGCTGTCGGCCCGCTGGGAGGTAACGACGATTTCCTCAGCCGGTGCGGGGGCGTTCGGCGCTGCCATTTCGTGCGTCCCCTGACCGGCACAGGAAGCCAGGGCCAAGCACATCAACCCTGTGGCGATGGAAGGAAGGAAGCGAGACATAAAATTCTCCCATGATGGAGACGGCGCAGATCATCCGTCAGTCACTGGGACGCGGCTCAAGGGGGAAAGCTTGGGAGGTTGAGAAAATTTTTTCCGGAGGGGCGTGAGCTAACGCGCCTGCGCTTTGTCGAAAGACAGCAATCGTCGGATTTCGTGCATCCGCCACGCGACGGTGGACTCGCTTACCCCCAGCAGTGGGGCAGCTTCCGCATGGGTAAGCTGTTGACCGGCGATCAGCACCGCCGTGTCCCGATAGGCGGGCTTCAGTCGGGCGATCGCGCTTTTGAGCCAGATGGCGTCGTGCAGATCGCGGCCGTCCGGCGCGGGCGTCAGTCCGGCGATCACCGCCAGCCGCTCGGCAAAGCCACTGAAGGAGCGCTTGCGGCGGCGCAGGTCGCGGCAGGCATTATAGACGATGCCGCAGAGCCAGGTGGTGAACTTTGCCTCCCCGCGAAAGCTGCCGATCTTCTCGACCAGGGTGCAGCACACTTCCTGCGTGATGTCGTCGGCATCGCTGCGCGAGCCGGTCAACTGCCAGGCGAGCCCGTGAATCCGGTCATAATGCCTCCGTAGCAAGGTTTCGAAAGCCTTGCGGTCGCCGTCGACCGCCGCGGCGACCAAGAGGCTGTCCGGGAAATAGGACGGGTCATCCATCGGTCAGGGCCGCATCCCGCCGCCCATGACGGCCGGCGGCCCTGCACTCCCATCTTTCCGGCCAGCCCCCGACATTCCGACAGAGCTAGCAAAGATGAAGCGCCTGTTCCACTTATCCGGAACAGAGGCTTCGCGGGCTTTCAAGGATGTGCTAGCGCCGGTCGTGATGACAAAGCCTATTCTATCCGGATCGACCGATGAGGGGTCGGCGCGCCGCCGCCAGATTCTGGAGATTGCGGCCCAGCTATTCGCCAAAAAGGGCTATCGCGGAACGTCCATGCGGGACATTGGCGAGCAGGCGGGCGTGCTGGGCGGTTCGCTCTACCATCATATCAAGTCGAAGGATGCGCTGTTCGTCGAGCTGCACAATGCCGCGCTCGACGGGGCGGAGGAACAGATAGCCGAAGCCGTCGGGGCGCAATCCGATCCATGGGCGAAGCTGACGGCGGCCTGCGCGACGTTGCTGGACATTCAACTCGCCCCCGATTCGCTGACGACGCCGATGATGAACGATTTTCGGGAGGTGCCCGATGATGTCCGCAAACAACTGATCGCGCGGCGCGACCGGTTCGAGGGGCTGTTCCGGTCGCTGGTGGAGGAGCTTCCGCTGCCGCCGCATATCGATCGGCCAGTCTATCGCAATCTGCTTCTGGTTCAACTGAACGGCATGGCGGACTGGTATCGGCCTGGCCGGCTCACGCCGGGCGAGATGGCCGCGCAGATCGTTGCCGTCTTTCGGCACGAATAATCCTTGGTGGAGGGACGTTGGCGACAGTGCCGCCACCGTATCGACCAATGCTAATATTCGATATAGATGTGAACCTTGAACTTATTCACGCCCGCCGCTTCGGCAATTTTCGTTTTCGACAGATCGATAATATCTTTGAGCGACTTGGCGTAAGGTTCGGGGGATGCTTTCTTCCCTTCAGGAAGCGGAGAATTGTCCTTGCCGAAAAGCAATTGCTGTTCGGTCAGGCCGAAAATACCCGACAAAATGTGCAAATTGTCCTTTCGCGGCATGGTCCTGCCCGTTTCCCATCCCCAGATGGTGGGTTTGCTGAACCCCGTCTGCTCGGACAGGGCGGCGCGGCTCAGACCCCGTTCCTGCCGCAATCGACGCAGGCGTTCGGGCAGCCCCTCCGCAACGGTCGCCTCGGGTCGATCTGCAATGGGTTTTGCCTCATCGCGGCTCGGGCTGCGCAGCCGCACCGCACTCACCACCCCTTGCGGCAGCGGTTGATCGAAACGGCAACCGAACAGCGACTCATTTTGCCAGACGACATGCGCGGCGACTTTGTCGGCATCGGGCAAGGACACCATGACGCTTTGCCCGATCTTGAGCTGAGACTTGGTGTCGATGAGCATGCCGGCCGTGGAGATGTCGTGGATTACGACATTCGCGCTTGTTTCGTCCAGCGTGTTGGGCAGTTCGAGGCGAATGCGCCAGCGAGCGGCTCCGCGCCTGTTGTCGGACTTCGGGGGCTGATCTACTATCGCGTGAATAGGCATTTTTCGTTTATGCGCGCGGGCGGGTTTCAGGAACGTTAATGCGACGGCAACTGACGCGAGCGCATCCGGCGGCTGGCCTTCGATTGGCGATGCCTAGCTGAAGTTTCCGCGTCTTACGGGCGGCGGGGTGTCGCCATGATGATCTGCCGAACATGCCGCACATGATCGTGCCCGGCTTTTTCGGCCGTGACGGAATCTCGCCTTACGATGGCGTCGACGATCGAGCGATAGTCCGCGAGCCGGATGCTGCGGAGCTGCCGGCCCTGATATTGGGCGTGGATGATGTGCATGCTGATGGCCGGGAACAGGCGCTGCAGCTCGCGATTGCCACCGATCGTGAGCAGCGCGCGGTAGAAATGGCGGCGTGCCCGGCTGAACATGCCGGGTTCGTCATGGACGTCTGCTTCGATCACCATCGCTAGCGTCGAGCGCAGCAATTCGCCGTGCTGGTCTTCGTGATAATGCATTGCCGCCGAACGGGTCGCCAATGCGGTCATCGCTTCGGCCACCTCCAGCACTTCGAGCGTTTCGTCCATGCTCAGCAAGCGTATGGCGGGCGAGCGGTGCGGATTCAGGTCGATCACGCCTCGTCCACTCAGGCGCTGAATGGCCTCCCGCACGGCGTTTCGTCCCACGCCATAAAGAGCCGCCAGTTCCGTTTCGGCCAAACGCTGGCCCGGAACCATCCTTCCCTCCTCCAGATCGCGCAGGATGCCGCGATAGACCCGTTGGGAAGAACCGGCCTTCGTTTCTCCGGTGTTCGCGTCGTTGGTCAGCATTCCGCTTCTATGGGCACAATCGGGGGGATGCTCAAGTTCCAATTGATTGTTCCACAATAATGTTCCATTTGAACAACCGAGAGGTGCCGAATGAGTCGATGGAATCTTGAAGGGAAGGTTGCTCTGGTCACGGGCGCTTCGGGAGGTCTTGGCGCCCATTTCGCCAAGGTGCTGGCGGAAGCGGGCGCGGAGGTCATCGTCGGCGCCCGCCGTCAGGAGGCGCTGGCCGATGTCGCCGGGTCCATTGTCGCGGCCGGCGGCAAATGCTCCGCCATCGCGCTCGACGTGTCCGATATGGCGAGCATTTCGGCAGCGACGCCCGCATTGGAGCGGATGGACATCCTCGTCAACAATGCCGGCATCGTGCGCGATGGCCCCGCGCTCAGCCATGGCGAAGCGGATTGGGACGCGGTGATCGACACCAACCTCAAGGGCATGTTCCTGATGTCGCAGGCGGCCGCCAGGGCTATGGAGGCGCGGCAAAAGGGCGGTTCCATCATCAATATCGCGTCCATTCTGGGCATCAGGCAAGCGGGCGGCGTCGTTTCCTATGCGGTGTCCAAATCCGGGGCGATCCAGATGACGAAAACCCTCGCGCTCGAATGGGCGCGCCTTGGCATCCGGGTGAACGCGCTGGCGCCGGGCTATCTTGAGACTGAACTCAACGCCGACTTCTGGGCAAGCGAGGCGGGCAAGGCGATGATCAGGCGCATCCCGCAGCGGCGCCTGGGCAATTTGCAGGAACTGGACGGGCCGCTGCTGCTGCTGGCGTCCGACCTGTCCTCCTACATGACCGGGTCCGTCATCGAAGTCGACGGCGGCCATCTGGTCAGCACCCTGTAACCCCTCCGGCAGAAAGAGAGACGCATGACGCAACGCGCGCAAGAGATCGCGGCGAAGGTCGAAAACTTCGTCCGCGAAACGATCATTCCCTATGAGAAAGACCCCCGTTTCGAGGTCCACGGCCATGGTCCGCCGGAGGATATGGTGTGGGAGATGCGGGAAAAGGCGCGTCAGGCCGGCGTGCTCACCCCGCACATATTGCCCGACGGGTCGCATTTGACGCAGCGCGAAACGGCCATGGTGCTGATCCGGTCCGGCCTGTCTCCATTCGGCCCGATCGCCTGCAACACCATGGCGCCCGATGAAGGCAACATGTATCTGATCGGCCATGTCGCCAGCGCCGAACAGAAGCGCCGTTTCCTCAAGCCGCTGGTGGCGGGCGAGGCGCGGTCCGCCTTCTTCATGACCGAACCGGCCGGGGAGGGCGGCGCGGGTTCCGATCCTTCGATGATGACGACCACCTGCCGGCTCGACGGCAATCATTGGGTCATCAACGGGCGAAAGGCGTTCATCACCGGCGCGCAGGGGGCGAAGGTCGGCATCGTCATGGCGAAGTCCGACGATGGCGCGTGCATGTTCCTGGTCGATCTGCCCGATCCGGCGATCCGTATCGAGCGCGTGCTGGACACCATGGACAGCTCGATGCCCGGCGGTCATGCCATTATCGAAATCACCGATTTGCGGGTGCCCACCGACCAGATGCTGGGCGCGTCCGGCGAAGGTTTCAAATATGCGCAGGTGCGGCTCAGCCCGGCGCGGCTTTCCCATTGCATGCGCTGGCTGGGAGCCTGCATCCGCGCGCAGGAAATCGCCACCGCTTATGCATGCACGCGGCAAGCCTTCGGCAAGCTGCTGATAGACCATGAAGGGGTTGGGTTTATGCTGGCGGAAAACCGCATCGCGCTCCAGCAATGCGAGTTGATGATCGACTGGTGCGCGGGCGTGCTCGACACCGGATCGCTCGGCACGAAAGAAAGCTCGATGACCAAGGTCGCGGTGTCGGAACATCTGATGAAGATCGCTGACAATTGCGTGCAGGTCATGGGCGGAACGGGCGTGTCGGGGGATACGGTGGTCGAGCAGATCTTTCGCGAAATCCGCGCCTTCCGCATTTATGACGGCCCGACCGAAGTGCATAAATGGAGCCTGGCCAAGGGCATCAAGCGCGATTTCCTCAAAGGGGCGGCGGCATGAGCGCGCAGGCGCAAGATAATGTCGGCACGACGCCGGTCCGCGAAGGCTTTGCCTTCGATGAAGCATCGCTTTCGCGCTGGATGGCGGACAATGTGCCTGGCTTTGCCGGTCCGATGTCGGTCGAACAATTCAAGGGCGGCCAGTCCAA
This sequence comes from Sphingobium sp. TB-6, assembly GCF_012927365.1. Taxonomy (NCBI): domain Bacteria; kingdom Pseudomonadati; phylum Pseudomonadota; class Alphaproteobacteria; order Sphingomonadales; family Sphingobiaceae; genus Sphingobium; species Sphingobium sp. TB-6. The sequence continues at coordinate 26,931 of NZ_JABBGL010000022.1, forward strand.
TCCGACCTATAAGCTCGTCACGCCGGGGCATGGCTATGTGCTGCGCCGCAAGCCGCCCGGCCAGCTTTTGAAGGGCGCCCATGCGGTCGAACGCGAGGCGAAGGTTCTCGCCGGCCTGGAAAAGGCGGGATTTCCCGTGGCGCATGTCCATGGCCTGTGCACGGACGACAGCGTGATCGGCACATGGTTCTACGTCATGGATATGGTCGAGGGCCGCATCTTCTGGGACGCGACCGTGCCGGGCGTGAGCAATGGCGAGCGCGCCGCCATTTTCGACGCGATGAACGCGACCATGGCCCAGCTTCACATGGTCGATTATGAGGGCGTGGGCCTTGGCGACTATGGCCGCCCCGGCAATTATTTCGAGCGGCAGATTGCGCGCTGGTCGAAGCAATATCTGGAGGACGGCGACGCCGGGCGCGATCCGAACATGGATCGGCTGATCGAATGGCTGCCCGCGCATATTCCGGCCGATGACGATCGCAGCGCCATCATTCATGGCGATTTCCGCATCGACAACATGATCTTCCATCCAACGGAACCGCGGGTGCTGGCGGTTCTCGACTGGGAGCTTTCGACTTTGGGCCATCCCGGCGCCGACTTCGCCTATAATGCGATGATGTACCGCATGCCGCCGCATATCGTCGCCGGTCTGGGCGGAGCGGATATCCAGGCGCTCGGCATCCCGTCCGAGGAGGATTATGTCGCGCTTTATTGCGCGCGTACGGCACAGGCGTCGCTGCCCGGCTATGAATTCTACCTCGCCTTCAACTTTTTCCGGCTGGCGGCGATTTTTCACGGCATCAAGGGCCGCGTCATCCGGGGAACGGCGTCTTCGTCCCAGGCGCGGGAGCGGGTCCGGGTTCTGCCCGAATTGATGGACCTGGCATGGAGGCAGGCGGTCCGAGCCGGTGCATAGCTGACGGATTGCGGTGGCGGCAGACGGATGCCGCGCGCATCCCTGCGCAATTGACTGTAACAGATGTTTGGTATAGCAGGGCGCCGCGCTTTGAGGAGGAGTCCCGATGTTCAGCTATGTTCCGCCGATCGATGATTACCGCTTCCTGTTGACCGAGGTGCTCGGCTTCGACCGGGCGATGGCGGAGACGGGCAAGGAGGTCGATGCGGACCTGGCGGCGGCGGTGCTGGAAGAAGCGGGGCGCATGTGCGCGGAGCGGCTGCACCCGATCAACCGTCATGGCGATGAAGAAGGGAGTCGCCTCGTCGACGGCGAGGTGCGGACACCGGAGGGCTTTGCCGAAGCCTGGCGCGATTTTGTGGCCGCAGGCTGGGCTTCGCTCTCGGCGGACCCGGAATATGGCGGGCAGGGCTTGCCCTTCATCCTCCAGCTCTGGCTTGACGAGATGCTGTCGGCGGCGAATCTGTCCTTTGGCTTGTTCCCCGGCCTGACACGTGGCGCGTGCGAGGCGATCATGGCCCATGCCAGCGATCGGTTGAAGGCCACCTACCTCCCGCGCATGGTGAGCGGCGAATGGACCGGCGCCATGGCGCTGACCGAAAGCGGCGCGGGCACGGACCTTGCCCTGCTCAAGACCAAGGCGGTTCCGGATGCCGACGGCGGCTATGCCGTCACCGGGCAAAAGATCTTCATTTCCTCGGGCGACCATGATTTCGGCGGCAATATCGTTCATCTGGTGCTGGCGCGCCTGCCCGATGCCCCAGCGGGCGTGAAGGGGATCAGCCTGTTCCTGGTGCCCAAATATCTGCCCGATGCGGACGGCGGCTTCACGATCCGCAATGCCATGTCGGTCGGGGCGCTGGAAAAGAAGATGGGCATTCATGCCCAGCCGACCTGCGTGATGAACTATGACGGCGCGACCGGCTGGCTGGTGGGGGAACCGAACAAGGGTCTGGCCGCCATGTTCACCATGATGAACGCCGAGCGGCTGATGGTCGGCATTCAGGGTCTGGGCATTGCCGGCGCCTCCTACCAGCAGGCAGCCGGCTATGCGAAGGAGCGGCTCCAGGGGCGCAGCGCCGATGGCGCGCGGGGTCCGGTGGCGATCATCGAGCATGCCGATGTGCGGCGGATGCTGCTCCATATCCGCGCTTTCGTGGAGGCCGGGCGCGCTCTCGCAGGTTGGACGGCGTTGCAGCTCGACCGGGCGCATCACCATGCCGACGCGGCCGAGCGGGCCAAGGCCGATGCGCTGGTCGCCCTGCTGACCCCGGTGGTGAAGGCGGCCTTCACGGATTATGGCTTCGAAAGCGCGGTGCAGGCGCAGCAAGTGTTCGGCGGCCACGGCTACATCCGCGAATGGGGCATGGAGCAATATGTCCGCGATGCGCGCATCGCCCAGATCTATGAGGGCACCAATGGCGTGCAGGCCATGGACCTGGTCGGGCGCAAGCTCTCCATGGCGGGCGGCGCGGTGGTCGACGGCTTTTTCGCGCTTGTCGCGGAAGAATTGAAGGCGGCGGAAGGCTTGTCCATCGCGGAAAGGACGGGCGAAGCCCTCACCTTGCTGCGCGGCGTGACAGCTTCGCTGCGGGGCGCGGGCGTGGAAGCGGCGGGCGCGGCGGCGGTCGATTATCTGCGCCTCTTCGCGCTGGTTTCCATGGGCTGGATGTGGACGCGCATGGCTGTCGCCGCCAATGCGGATACGCCGCTGCATGAGGCCAAGCGCGCTGTTGCCGACTTTTTCGCTCAACGGATGTTGCCGCAGGCACAGGGTCTGGCGGGCAGCATCGCGGCAGGTGAAGCCACGATCATGGCGCTTGGCGCCGACGCCTTCTGAGCGAAAGGGATAGCATGGCTGTCGAGGTTATTCATGAGGGCGCGACTATATTGCTGCGCCTGTCCAACGGGCCGGTAAACGCCCTGTCCGTCGGCAATGGCTTTGTCGGAGACATTATGGCGAAGGTCAGGCTGGCGGTCAGCGATCCCGCCTGCCGGACGATCGTTGTCACCGGCGCTGGCCGGATGTTCTGCGGCGGCGCGGACATCAGCGATTTCGATGGCGACCCGGCGCAGATCGGCCTCTTGCGCGACCTGATCGCCGCGGTCGAGGATTCCGGCAAGCCGGTGATCATGGCGATCCACGGCATGGCGCTGGGTGGTGGTCTGGAACTGGCGATGGCGGGCCATGTCCGCATCGCGCAGGCGGGAAGCCGTCTGGGCTTGCCTGAAGTGACGCTGGGCCTGTTGCCGGGCGCGGGCGGCACGCAGAGGCTGGCGCGGCTGATCGGCGCTGGAGCGGCGCTCGACATGATGCTGTCGGGCAAGCCCGTGACGGCGGAGCGGGCGTTGTCGCTCGGCTTGGTCGATCAACTGGTGGACGGCGATGTGGTGGAAGCGGCGCTGGAGGTGGCGCGCAATGCCCCGCCGCTGCGCCGGACGGGTGCTTTGCCGGTTCCTGCCGATCTTGGGGAGGCGATCGAGGGGCGGCGCGCGAAGCTGCGCGGCGGCTTGAGCCAGGCGCCGACCCGGATCATCGATTGCGTGGCTGCGCTGTCGGATGATCTGGCCGCTGGCCTTGCCTTGGAAGCGGAGCTGTTCGGGGAACTGATGCGCTCCGAGGCGTCGCGTGGTTTGCGCCATGCCTTTTTCGGGGAGCGGACGGTGGCGCGCATTCCGGGGTTGTCGGGCGATGTCCGGCCACGTGAGGTGCGGCATGTCGGGGTGATCGGCGGCGGGCTGATGGGCACCGGCATCACCCTTGCTTTGCTGAATGCCGGCGTACCTGTGACGATGGTCGAACTGCGCGCCGACGCGCTGGCCAAGGCGGAAGCCAGCATCCGCAAGACGATCCAACGCGACGTGGAAAAGGGCCGGATCGATCAGGCCGTGGCCGATGCGCGCATCGCCGCCTTCACCCCCGCGACGGAACTGGATGCGCTCAGCGACGCCGATCTGGTGATCGAGGCGGTGTTCGAGGATATGGGCGTCAAGAAGCAGGTCTTTTCTGCGCTCGATGCAATCACCCGGCCGGATGCGATATTGGCGAGCAATACGTCGACGCTCGACCTGGATGCGATCGCGGCGCTGGTAGCCGATCCCTCGCGGGTGGTGGGCCTGCATTTCTTCTCGCCCGCCAATATCATGCGGCTGCTGGAAGTGGTGCGGGGTCGGGAAACCGCGCCGGACGTGCTGGCGACGGCGATGGCGTTCGGCAAGCGCGTCGGCAAGGTCAGCGTCGTATCGGGCGTGTGCGACGGCTTCATCGGCAATCGCATGTTCGAGGAATATCTGCGCCAGGTCTGGTTCATGCTGGAGGAAGGCGCGCTGCCACAGCAGATCGATGCCGCGATGGAGCGCTGGGGCATGGCGATGGGACCGTGCCGGACGATGGATCTGGCCGGACAGGATATCGGCTGGGCGATCCGCAAGCGCCGCGCCGTGGAACAGCCCGACCGTCCCTATTCGGGCGTGATCGACCGTATCTGCGAGCTCAGCCGTTTCGGGCAAAAGACGGGCAAGGGCATCTATGTCTATCCCGATGGCCGGACGGCGGAGCCCGACCCGGAGATCACCAAGCTGATCGAGGATTATTCGGCGGAGATCGGCCTGACCCGGCGCGCCATCAGCGATGAGGAAATCGTCAGCCGCTGTCTGCTGGCGCTGATCAATGAAGGGGCGCGGATCGTGGGCGATGGGATCGCCTATCGTCCGGTCGATGTCGATATGATCTACCTCCATGGCTACGGCTTTGGCCGTGAGCGGGGCGGGCCGATGTTCCAGGCCGATCTGATGGGCTTGCCCGCTATGCTTGACCGGCTTCGCACTCTGGCCGCCGGTCGTAACGGCTGGGCCTGGACGCCCGCGCCGCTGATCGAACAACTCGCCGCAAAAGGCGGGCGGTTCGAAGATCTCAATATTCAAGGTTAATGGAGAAGAGGAAGATGACGGACGTATTTCTGGTGTCGGCGGCACGGACCGCCATCGGCAGCTTCGGCGGCTCGCTCAAGGATCAGAAGCCGGGCGAACTGGCCGCCCATGTGGCGAAAGCCGCGATCGGGCGGGCGGGCATCGACGGGAGCCAAATCGGCAATGTCGTGCTGGGCAATGTGATCCCTTGCGAGCCCAGGGACGCCTATGCCGCGCGCATCGCCGCCATCGGCGCGGGCGTGCCGCAGGAAAGCCCGGCGCATAGCGTGAACCGGCTTTGCGGATCGGGCCTGCAAGCGATCATCGCTGCCGCGCAGTCGATCCTGCTGGGCGATTGCGAGATCGCGCTGGGCGCGGGCGCGGAGATCATGAGCCGCGCGCCTTATTTCCTGCCTGCCGCCCGCTGGGGCCAGAAGATGGGCGATGCGGTCGTGCAGGATGGCCTGATCGGAGCGCTGAGCGATCCGTTCCAGGGCATTCATATGGGCGTGACGGCGGAAAATGTCGCGGCGCGCTACGGCATTTCGCGGGAAGATCAGGACGCGCTCGCCTTTGAAAGCCAGAAGCGGGCGGCCAACGCCATCGCTCAGGGCTATTTCAAGGATCAGATCGTGCCGGTCGAGGTGTTGGTGCGGCGCAAGCCGGTGCCGTTCGACACCGACGAATTCGTCCGGACCGATGCGGCGGCGGAGGATTTCGGCAAGCTCAAGCCCGTCTTCCAGAAGGACGGCACGGTGACGGCGGGCAATGCCTCGGGCATCAACGACGGGGCGGCGGCGGTCGTGCTGGCGAGCGGGGAAGCGGTGAAGGCGCAGGGGTTGAAGCCCCTGGCGCGGCTGGTCGCCTATGGCCATGCAGGCGTCGACCCCGCCTATATGGGCATCGGGCCGGTGCCTGCGACGCGCAAGGCGCTGGAGCGGGCGGGGCTGAGCGTCGCTGATCTCGACGTGATCGAATCCAACGAAGCCTTCGCGGCGCAGGCCTGCGCCGTCGCGCGGGAACTGGGTTTCGATCCGGCGAAGGTCAATCCCAATGGCAGCGGCATTTCCCTCGGCCATCCGGTCGGCGCGACGGGCGCGATCATCACGACCAAGCTGATCTATGAATTGCAGCGCACCGGGGGGCGTCTTGGCCTGACGACGATGTGCATCGGCGGCGGCCAGGGCATCGCCGCCATCTGGGAACGGGTGTGAACCACGGCTGACCGGCGGGCGCGACGGTTCCGCCGCCGCGCCCTCCACCCTCGCAAATGGGCGGCTGCACAGGGGAAACCTGGCGGCCGCCCCTCCATCATTTTCCGCTGAGATCGAGCCGGACGTCGACGATCATACACTGTTGGGTAGGGGTTGAACGAACTTCAGATTCATCAAGGTCACTAGCAAATATCCGATCCTAGGGCCAATCGACATTCAGCCCTGACGGCCTGCAAATGGCGCTTTTCCGTGCTCCGGTGCTCACGTACTTTTAGTACGCTGCGTTGAAGCGAGGCCCGTGACTCGCTTCAAGGGTCACGAAAAACCACCATTTTTGGCACGTCATGATCTGAATGTTGATTAGCCCTAATGGATTGATTCCGACGTTTGGAACCCACCGTTTCGTGCTGCAATGATATCATCGGGCTCGTCTTTCCAGATGAAAGGCTTGAGGTCGGCGGTGTTGTATTCGCGGATGAAGCGGTTGAGGGCGGCCTGGAGATCGCCGAGGGAATGGAAGACGCCATTCTTGAGCCGGCGCCGGGTCAGCTTGGCGAAGCAGCCCTATACGGCAGTGAGTCAGGAGCAGGAGGTCCGCGTGCAATGGAAGGTCCAATGCGGATGGCGGGCGAGCCATTGCTGGACCTTGTCCTTCTTGTGGGCCGCATAGTTGTCGAGGATCACGTAGATCCTCTTGTCCGCTAGCACTGCGCGCTCGCTATGGTTGAGGAAACAGATAAACTCCCGGCCAGAGCGAAGATGCTGGCGCCTATGCTGGCCTCGTTCCACGCCGAAGTCAGTCAGGTGAACCCGATACGCAGGGGCATATCTCCAGGGCCGGCGATCGCTGTACGGGGCAGCCAACATCATCTTAACCCGGGTCAAAAGACCCTGTGCGATTCAGAGTTGGGGCAGGAAAATAGCCGAAGCCAAAGGTCCACGGCGGGCCAAGGTCGCGGTTGCTCGTAAGCTGGCTGCATTACTGTATTCCGTTTGGTTGAACGAGACCGAGTGCCGCTGGGTCTGACCCGTCGCTCCCGATCCCGATCAGCCATGCCCGGACGAAAGGCTCTCCCAGCCGTCCGACGACCTCGAAGACAACATTTGGAAATCGGGCACGGATAAACAGGAATCGCGATGCGAATATCAATTAGAACATTCGCGACTGTCGGCTTTGGAGAAGGCAGCCAGCTAACTGCCGCTCCCTGGGTTGTGTCCCGGGAGGTTCTCTAATCGCCTTGGTCAAGTGCTGATCTCTCAGCGATCCATCCTGCGTGCCGGGCTCTTGGGTTCTCTCCGCGGTCACCGCGTCGGGTGCCGCACGTTTGCGTTCCAGGTCGGGTGGATCGAAGTGGTGTGCGCGGTCATTGCCGCTAACCTGGGAGCGATCTCACCCTCGCCGCGCGTCCCGGCTGGACGCATTCCGTTGTGCTGATGATCAGTGTCGTTTCAGTTGCGAGATCTATGCCATCGCCGGCTCCCGGAAGGGCGTGTTAGTGCGCCACATCGCATGCAATGTTACAGCAAGTTTCCGCGCCAGAGCCACCTTGGCTTTCCGGGGTCCTGTTCTTTCGGCGATAGCTTTGGCCCAGCTGCGTAGGCGTGGGCCACCAAGGTCCCGACAGACGATCGCATTCGCCGCCTCGAACAGGCATTTCCGCGTGAACCCATCCCCGCGTTTCGAGATGCGACCGTTCCGGCTAATCTCGCCAGACTCGTAGCGCCTTGGCGTCAGCCCGAGGTAGGCACCGGCGCCGGACGACCGTCGGAACCGGGCGGCATCATCGAAGGCTGCTACTACGGACATCGCTGTGATCGGTCCTACACCGGGGGCGGTCATTAACAATCTGACCGTCGCATGCCGCTTGGCGATCGCCCTGATCCGCTTGTCGAGTGTTGCTATGTGAGACAGAATGTCGCGGCGAGCCTGTATCAGCGTTTTAAAAATCGGGATGAGTTCTGGGGCAACCAGCAGTTCCTTGGCGATGATTTCGTCGGCCCGACGCTTGAATCCACCGACACGCTTGCCAAACATAACACCAAAGGTCTTCAAAAGCCCCCGGACCTCGTTCTCCAGCCGAACCCGCATTCCGACGAACGCTTCCCGGGCTGTCAGCATCGCCCGATTGACGTAGGCGTCGTGGCTCTTGATCTGCACAGCCTTGAACCAGCCGGTCCGTACGATCTGGGCCAGACCACGGGCATCATGACGATCGGTCTTGTTGGGCATCATTTTCAACACACCGTTGGCATGGCGCGCGTCCAGACAGATGATCGGCACCTCTCGCGCCACCAATTCGTTCCAAAGCCAGACAGCCAGAGGGCCAGTTTCCATGCCGACCCGCTCAAGGCCATCTGATCGCTCCGCGAGCCAATTGGCAATCGCCTCCGGGCAGGTCGGCACCTTGGCCTCCGCCAGCATCGCGCCGTCCTGGTCCACCAAGCAAATCGCCGTCTGATCCTGCGACACATCCAGAGCTGCAAACACCGCCATTGCATCCTCCTTGTTCAAAGCTTCGGCATAAAGTGTCGAAGCGGAAGTCCCATTCTGCATCAGTTGTTGAGATATGGGGCGTGGCGATTACGCTAAGTGGTGTAGCTTCCGCCGGTAGCGAAGCTGACCGGACGCGCGCTCACCGATAAAGCGCTGTAGCGGCCGGTCAGTTTCGCGGGTGGTCATCGGCGAACTTCGGTAAGTTTGGGTTGCAACACTCAACTCACGGAGACCACCGATGACCGCTGACAAGATGGACCTGCACACCCTGGTTGGGAAGAGTGCGGACGGCGATTTTCTGCGCGACATGATCGGCTTTGCCGCGCAGCGGCTGATGGAACTGGAAGTGGGCGGCCTGACAGGCGCTGCCTATGGCGAGAAGGATGCCGAGCGTCTCGCACAGCGTAACGGCTATCGCGACCGGGATTGGGAGACACGCGCCGGCACCGTCGAGCTGCGGATCCCCAAGCTGCGCACCGGCAGCTATTTCCCCGGCTTTCTCGAACCGCGCCGCCTAGCGGAGAAGGCCCTGACCGCCGTCATTCAGGAAGCCTATATTCAGGGCATATCGACCCGGTCGGTGGACGATCTGGTCAAAGCCATGGGCATGAGCGGCATTTCGAAGAGTCAGGTCAGCCGGCTGTGCGAGGAGATCGATGTACGTGTGAAGGCCTTCCTCGATCGCCCGATCGAAGGCGACTGGCCCTATCTCTGGATGGACGCCACCTACATAAAGGTCCGGCGGGCCGGCCGAATCGTCTCGGTCGCCGTCATCATCGCCGTCGGCGTCAACAGTGACGGCCGGCGCGAAGTCCTCGGTATGGCGATCGGCCATTCCGAAGCCGAGGTCTTCTGGACCGACTTCCTGCGCAGCCTTGCCCGCCGCGGTTTGCGCGGCGTGAAGCTGGTCATCTCCGATGCTCACGAGGGCATCAAAGCATCCGTCGCCAAAGTGTTCAGCGCAACCTGGCAACGCTGCCGCGTCCATTTTATGCGCAACGCCCTGGCCCATGCAGGCAAGAGCGGTCGCCGGGTCGTGTCGGCGTTCATTGCCACCGCCTTCGCTCAGGACACCCCGGAAACCGCCAAAGCCCAGTGGCGCAGCGTTGCCGATCAGCTACGCCCCACCGTGCCAAAACTCGCTGCTCTGATGGACAGCGCGGAGGAAGATGTGCTGGCCTACATGACGTTCCCCGCACAACACCGCACCAAATTACACTCCAATAATCCGATCGAGCGGCTCAATGGCGAAATCAAGCGGCGTACCGACGTCGTCGGCATCTTCCCCAATGAAGAGGCCATCACCCGCCTCGTCGGCGCTATCCTGCTCGAACAAAATGATGAATGGGCGGTCCAGCGCTCCCGCTACATGACACTTGAGAGCGTCTCGGGATTAAGCGATAATGCCATCATCACGTTGCCTGCCATGGCAGCATGATCAACCCGGCTTGGCCGGAGATCGCCAAGGCTACGCCGGCGAACCTACACCATCAGGTGGGACACGATCGCTCCCTGCGTGGTGTTGAATTTCTCAGCGTGATAGCCGGTCGTTCCAGTGGGGATTTGCCTCACCCGAAAACAGTCATTTCAGGTTGCCCCAGCGATGGGAACTCGGTTTGCCCTGCGGGGCAAGCCGGGTTCCTGCTATCCGATTTCCGCTGCCTCAGCCATATTGCGATCCTTTGATCGTCGGCCGAGGCGCCGGGGCATCTTCTTAAATTAGACGGCAACTTTATGGATTGCCGCCGGAAGAAAGGTCAGAACTTCATGGTGACTTCGGCACCGAAGGTCTGGGGTTCGCCAGGGATCACCGTATTCATGCCGCCCGATGCGCCAAGGACGTAACCCGACTGATAATATTGGCGATCGAATAGGTTCTTGGCGTAGATACCGAGCGAAAGCGGGCTTCCCATGATTTCATTCCAGCTTAAGCGCGCCGCAATGGTCGTGTATCCTTTGATCTTGGTGCCCGGCGTGATCGAATAATTATTGTTCGAGAAATAGGATGAGGTTTGCGAGAAGCTGTCGACCCGGAAATGCATCTCGCCCCACTGCGCCGGTGTCGGCAGGGTCAGATCGGCATATAGGGATCCCGACCATTTGGGCGCGTCGGGATAGGAATCGAACGGAACGACGAAGCCGGGCGTGCCGGTCTGCACTGACAGGTCGACGATGTTCTTGGTGTATTTCGCGTCCGTATAGGCGCCGGAAAAGCCCAGTTTCAACCAATCGGCCGACATGATGTCGCCGTCCATCTCGACACCCTTCACCTGCGCTTCGGGCACGTTGACGGTGAAGGCGGACGGCGCGCCGGCCACCACGGCGTAGAGCGAATGCTGCGCGTTCTTCACGATCTGCTTATAGGCGGCCACGTTGAAATGGGCACGCTGACCGAGCAGCATCCCGCTGAACTTGTAGCCCAGTTCGAAATCATGGGTATATTCATTCTTGAAGAAATTCGCGAGACCGTAGGGCACCACGGCGCCGTTGAAGTTGCCGGCCCGGAAGCTGCCGCGTTGCGTGAAGTAGAACTGGCTCGCCGGACTGGCCTGCCATTGCAGGGTGCCGACCCAGCTTGGCGCTTTAAGCGTCGCCTTTTCACGGGGGAAGCCGACGAAGAAAGCATGATCGTCGTAGGATGTCATGCCGACCGTTTCCCAGGTGTAGCGGGCGCCAGCCGTGAACTTCAGCCCTTCCAGCACGGCGTCCGACAGGTCGTAGGTAGCCTGTCCGTAAACCGCGCGCGAACGCGTGGTGCCGTGGGTGTGGTACAGAACCTCGCCTGCCGGGGTCGGGAGTTCGGCTCCGACGATGACGGGGATGGCTTCTTCCTTCGTGGCATAGTTGTAGAAGCCGCCGATGATATATTCGAGCTTGCCGTCGGCGGATTTTCCCTGAAGCTGGAGTTCTTCGGAAATGCTCTTGTTGCGGAAAACCTGTCCGCCCGGAGGGCCGGTATAGTTGCCAGAGCTGTTATAGAGGTCGAGCGAGGCGAAGGGCGATCCGCTCAATATGCCAGCGGTCCGGGCGAAGGTCTTCTGGAAGCCGAAGATATTCTTGACCGTGAGATTGTCGTTCAACTCGAAAGTCGTGGTGTTCGACAGGAAATAGCTGCTCGCCTTGTGGGGCAGGTCGTAGGACAGATAGGTTTCGTAGGGATGGGCCTTCTGCCAGGCGAGGTAGCCGGCAACCGCGCCGGGGAATGTGCCGGGTCCGGGCGGGCCGTCGCCTACGCCGGGGAAGAAGCCATTGCCGTAGAGTGCGTCCAGCGTCGCCGTCAGATTATAGGTGATGCCGGTCTGGCTGGAAGTGTTGGTCGAGCCGAGCGGATAATAGGAATAGAGCTGGCCGTTGGATTCCGTGCCCCGGAACCGGCTATATTGGAAGACGGTGGTGTTCTCGATCGTGTCGGTCGGGCGCAGGACTGCCGTGATGCGGCCGGAGCGGTTGTCGACATCGCCCAGCGTATTGCCGGTCAGCAGGTTGTGGACATAGCCGTCCTGCTTCTGATAGTCGCCAGCGACACGGAGCAGGATCTTGCCCGGTATGACGGGAATGTCGACCGCGCCCTGTAGCTGGATAAGATCGCGTTCACCCGCGCGAATGGTGCCGAAACCGCCGAAATCCTCGCCCGGCTTGGCCGATGCATACAGCACCGCGCCGCCGGTTGCGTTACGTCCGAACAGCGTGCCTTGCGGCCCCTTGAGCACCTGCACCGACGAGAAGTCGTAAAAGGCCGTAGCCGAATTGCCGCCGGTGAAGGGAACTTCGTTCAGATAGGTGAGCACGGCCGGACTGGCGCCGGAGAAGGGGTCCAGCGTCTGGCCCCGCATGGTGAAGCTCAACTGGTTCTGGTTCTGGCCGTTCTTGACGATCAGGCCGGGGACGAGCGCCGCGAGATCCTGCTCCTTCGTGACCACCCGGTTCTGCAAGGTTTCGGAGCTGAGCGCCGCGACGGAGAGCGGGACCTTCGACAGCGATTCCTCGCGCCGTTGCGCGGTCACGACGATGTCGGACGTGTCGGCGGGCTGGGGCGCGCTTTCGGCCGCCTGCGGGGCGCTGGATGCGGACTGGGCGATGGCGACATTGCCGGCCAGTCCGAACAGGGCGATGGCGGCCGATCCCGCCGATGCCATCAATATCCGACGATAGAGAGGGGAAACGGCCTGGCCGGTATCATAGGCCCGAAGTTCGTCTTGCCTCATATTCTACTCCTCACCTGATTATTGTTCGTTGATCACCGCTGGACGCCATGATTGCCGTGGACAGGATGGGCATGGTGCAAAGATGTCGTGATTTTCACTCATCCTCATCTCCATGGTCGCGATTGTCTCGACAGGTTCATCGACCGGCGCTCTGCGGCACCTACAGGCTTTGCCTAATTAAAATTAGGGTAAAGTGCAAGAGGGATTATGCGGCACATGTTGCGTTCGTTCCGCTGTTTCTTTTCGTCGCCATCTGGGCAGAATGCGCTGATCCATGCGAAATAATCATTAGAAATATGGCATTATTAGGGAATTATCCGCCCGGCGCACATAATGCTGACCGCGATAGGAAAATTGGCGACCGCACTTTTTCAGGAAAGGCTTTTCTGCTTTTGATAAAAAATTTCGAATTTCAATTAGGATTGCGATTCTATCGCCCGAGCCATTGGGGTGCCCGCCGTTCCTTCCATGCGACCGCCGCTTCCGCACGATCCTGTGTCGCCTGATAGCTTTTGATCTGAGGGTAGGAAGCGGATAAAGCGTCAGGCAGTGAATGCCTCAGCCCGTCCAGCGCTGCCTCTTTGCCCGCTTGTGACACCAGTGGCGAGCATTCCAGCAGCCTTGCGATCCAGCGGCTCGTCTCCGCGGGCAATGCGCTGCGGTCGACGCAGGCGTTGATCAGGCCAAATCGTAACGCGTCCTGCGCGGTCAGCGGTTCGCTGGCGATGATCATGGCCATGGCGACATGATGCGGAAGCTGCCGGATGGCGCGATGGACGACGCCGCAATGGTCGATGATGCCGGCCCGCGCCTCTGGCAGGCGGAACACAGCGTCCTCGGCGGCGATGATGATGTCCGCGCACATCGCCAGCTCGAAACCGAGGCCGAGAACATACCCCTGCACCGCGCAGATTAGGGGTTTGCGCAAGGGATTCAGCCGCCCCCCTATGCCCGACAGGCCGCCGCCGAAGGAAAGGCCGTCATGGCCCAGCGGTGGGTTCGCCATGTCCGCCCCGGCGCAAAAGGCCCTGTCGCCGGTGCCGGAGAGAACAGCGACCCGGATATCCGGATCGCCGTCCACCCGTTCCCAGGCATCGGCAAGCGCCCGGTCCATCTCATCGTCAATGGCGTTGAGCGAGGCGGGCCGGTTAAGCCGTATCTCGGCAACATGGCCGCTGCGGTGAAACTCGACCGTTGGCACGGCGCCTCCCTCCCGGTCAGTGCGCCAGCATGCCCGCGTCGACCAGATGTTCCGATGCGGTGATGTAGGATGATTCATCCGAAGCCAGGAACAGCACGAGGTTCGACACTTCGGATGGATCGGCGATGCGGCCCAACGGGATTTGGGCCAGCGCCTCGCCGCCGACCTCGTCGGTCGCCTCGACCATCATCGGCGTCTGGATGAAGCCGGGATGCACGGAGTTCACACGGATATTATTCTTCCCATATTCCATGGCCGTGGCCTTGGTCATGCCGCGCACGGCGAACTTGCTCGCGACATAGGCCAGGCTGGGGAAGCCATAGTTCGCCGCCATGCCGGCGATGGAGGAGATGTTCACGATCGAGCCCTTATTGGCCTTCACCATCGTCGGCAGCACGGCCCGCATGCCGTAAAAGACCGAATGCTGGTTGACCGCGCAGACGAGCTGATAACCCTCTTCCGTCAGGTCGACCGTATTGGCCATCGGGCCGAGGATACCGGCATTGTTGACGAGGATGTCGATCGTTCCGAAGGTTTCGACCGCCTTGGCGACGATGCGCGCCCAGTCGTCGGCCTTGGTCACGTCATGCGCCAGGAATATCGCCGCTTCGCCGATTTCCTTGGCCAAGGCCGTGCCCTTTTCGACGTTGAGGTCGGTGAGGACGAGTTTGGCGCCTTCACGCGCGAACATGCGGGCGTGGGATTCCCCCATGCCGCGAGCAGCCCCTGTGATGATGGCTATTTTGCCTGCGAGACGACCCATATGCTCTCCTCCACGATTCTGCATTTGCCTAATATTGGTTATTGAATATTCATGGCGCGTAAATGTCAATAGGGTGGGCTTAAGACGGCTGCCTGAGCGCCCGCGACTCAATTCAAATATCCAGAAAATATCATGTAAAAACAGATATTTGATAAGAAATACATGCTGTCTTTGCGGGTTGTCACTTGATGCCGTCCGCAATCGGCTCTTGCATCGATAGGCTAATTTTGATTAGTTTCGTTTCAATGGCGGGGACGTCGACCCTGCAAGTGAGTTAAAAGTCGTTCGAACGCCGTAGCGACGGGTACGACGACAAAGCTGAGAGGATGAGGGATGCAGGGCAGAGCTGCGGTGATGGTGGAGAAGAACCGCCTCGAAACTTGGGACGTGGATATCCATGCGCCCGAGGCGGGTGGCGCGTTGGTCCGCACGATATTGGGCGGCGTGTGCGGCAGCGACGTCCACATATTGAGCGGAGAGGCGGGCGAGATGCCCTTTCCGATCATCCTGGGCCATGAGGGCGTCGGGCAGATCGAGCAGCTCGGCGCCGGTGTGTCGACCGACTATGCGGGCGTGCCGGTCAAGCCCGGCGACCTTGTCATCTGGTCGCCCATTGCGCTCTGCCATCGCTGCTATTCCTGCACCGTCCTCGAACAGACGCCGTGCGAGAACAGCCAATATTTCGAGGATGCGGCCAAGCCCAACTGGGGCAGCTATGCCGATTATGCCTGGTTGCCCAATAACATGCCCTTCTATCGCCTGCCGGACCATGCCCGGCCGGAGGCGGTCGCGGCGCTGGGATGCGCCTTGCCGACGGTATTGCGCGGCTTCGACCGCTGCGGTCCGGTGCGGTTCGGCGACTCTGTCGTCGTTCAGGGGGCAGGGCCGGTGGGCCTGTCCGCCGCGCTGGTGGCGGCGCAGGCGGGCGCGCGCGAAGTGATCGTGATCGACGGCGCCCCTGCACGGCTGGAGGCTGCGAAGTCGCTCGGCGCGACGGCAACGGTGTCGCTCGACCTGCCCGCCGAGGAGCGCAAGCGGATGATTTACGACCGTGTCGGCCGTCAGGGTCCGGACATCGTCATCGAAGCGGCTGGCGCGCTGCCGGCCTTTCCCGAAGGCGTCGATCTGAGCGGCATTCACAGCCGCTACATCATATTGGGCCTGTGGGGTGCGATCGGCACGCAGCCGATTTCCCCGCGTGATCTGACGCTGAAGAATCTGACGGTCGGGGGTGCGTCCTTCCCGGCGCCCAAAAATTATTATCAGGCGATGCAATTTGCGGCACGCGTTCAGGATGCGGTGCCGCTGGGCCAACTCGTCAGCCATCGCTTCGGTATCCATCAGGCAGCCGAGGCCCTCCATGTCACGAAAACCGGCGTCGCCACCAAAGCGGTGATCGACCCGACCATCCGTTGAAAAGGAATGCGGCCATGAACACCGATCTGCTGACCCCGGCCCCCGCGAAACCACGCGTTCCCATGCCCGACCATGTGCCGTCGGCACTGGTCCGGGACATCGATATTTACGGACTGGACGGCATAGAAGAAGGCTTTCACGAGGCATGGAAGCGCGTGCAGCAGCCCGGCACGCCGCCGCTGGTCTGGACGCCGCTGACCGGTGGCCACTGGGTCGCGACCCGCGGCGCGGTGATCGACGAGGTCTATCGCAGTCCCGACCGCTTCTCCAGCCGTGTCATCTGGGTGCCGCGCGAGGCGGGCGAGGCCTATGAAATGGTCCCGACCAAGATGGACCCGCCCGAGCATACGCCCTACCGCAAGGCGATCGACAAGGGGCTGAACCTGGCCCAGATTCGCAAGCTGGAGGCGGATGTGCGGGCCGTCGCGGTCGAGCTGATCGAGGGGTTTGCGGACAAGGGCGGGTGCGATTTCGCGCGCGATTATGCCGGGGTCTTTCCGGTCAAGGTGTTCCTGGCGCTCGCCGGCCTGCCGATGGACGATGCGCCGATGCTGAACGCTCTGGCCAAGGAGATGACGCGTCCTTCGGGCAACACGCCCGAGGAGCAGGGCCGGTCGCTCGAGGCTGCGAACAAGGGCTTTTTCGCCTATGTCGCGCCGATCATCGAGGAGCGGCGCGGCGGCACCGGAACCGACCTCATCACCATGATGGTGAACAGCGAGATCAACGGGCAGCCGATGCCGGAGGACAAGATGCTGGGTCTTGTCTCGCTGCTGCTGCTGGGCGGTCTCGATACGGTGGTCAATCTCCTCAGCTTCATGATGATCTATCTGGCCCGCCACCCCGATACGGTGGAGGAATTGCGGTCCGACCCGATGAAGCTGCAACGCGGTGTCGAGGAGATGTTCCGCCGTTTCGCCGTGGTGTCCGACGCGCGCTATGTCGTGGCCGACATGGAGTTTCATGGCACGCAGCTGAAGGCCGGCGACCTGATCCTGCTGCCCACGGCCCTGCACGGGCTGGACGACAGTGAGCATGCCGATCCGATGAAGGTCGACCTGTCGCGTCGCAACGTCGCCGCCCATTCCACCTTCGCCCAGGGGCCGCATCGCTGCGCCGGCATGCATCTGGCCCGGATGGAGGTGATCGTCACCTTGCAGGAATGGTTGGCTCGGATTCCGGGCTTCGCTATGGAGGAGGGCGCGACGCCGACCTATCATGCAGGCATCGTCGCAGCCGTTGAAAATGTCCCTCTCGTCTGGAAAGTCTGATTCTCCCATGACCGTCACGATCGACCCGCACGATTTCCGCCGCATATTGGGTCACTATCCGACCGGCGTCTGCGCCATCACTGCGGTCCAGCCGGACGGCGTTCCCGCCGCCATGATCGTCGGCTCCTTCACCTCGGTATCGCTCGATCCGCCGCTGGTCGCCTTCTTCCCTGACAGGGGATCATCGAGCTGGCCCAAGATCGAAGCGGCGGGACGCTTTTGCGTCAATGTGCTGGGCGACGGGCAGGAGGGGCTTTGCCGCATCCTTGCGTCCAAGGACCCGAACAAGTTCGAGGGCGTACCGCATCATCTTTCTGCGCTGGGGTCGCCGGTGCTGGATGGTGCGCTCGCCTGGATCGATTGTACCATCCACGCCGTGCACGAAGCGGGCGACCATCATATCGTGCTGGGCGCAGTGCATGCACTCGACGCCCACCATCCCGGCGCGCCCCTGTTGTTTCATAAGGGCGCCTATGGCCGGGTCATGCCGATCTGAGCCTATCGCCTGGGGTCGGCGCTATCGATCCCAGGCTGGTGAGTGATATCATCCCTCGACGGGACTGCGCAGCGGAACCCGTCCGACCACCGTCAGGCCGAAGCCCTCCAGTGCCGCGAGCTTGGCTTTGCTGGAGGTCAGCAAGGTCATCTGGCGCACGCCCAGATCCAGCAGGATCTGGGCGCCGATGCCGTAATCGCGGGTCGCATTGGTGTCGTGATAGGTCTTTCGCCCGCCCTTGATGCGTTGCGAAATGGAATCCGGGCTGGGATCGCGGACGAAAACGGCGACGGCCTGCCCCTCATGCGCGGCCATGGCCTGAAGCGCCTGCGGCACATATTCGGGGTGCGCCTGCGACCAGCCGAGCAGGTCGGCCGTCAGGTCCACCTGATGCACGCGGACCAGCGTTTCGCGGTCGGGACGGACTTCGCCCTTCACCAGCGCGACATGTTCTCCACCGTCAATCTGGTTGCGATAGACATGGATGGTGAGGTCGCCGCCGTAGAAACTGTGGAACGGCGCGCTGGCGACGCATTGCACCAGCTTTTCCGACCGGCGGCGATAGGCGATGAGGTCGGCGATGGTGCCGACCTTGAGGCCATGCTCTTTCGCAAAAACCAATAGCTCCGGCAGACGCGCCATGGTTCCATCGTCGTTCATCACCTCGCAGATGACGCCTGCTGGCGTGAGGCCCGCGAGGCGCGAGATGTCGACCGCCGCCTCCGTATGCCCGGCCCGGACCAGCACGCCGCCGTCGCGCGCCGTCAGCGGGAAGATATGGCCGGGCGAGACGATGTCGGCAGCGGTCTTGGTGGGATTGACGGCGACGGCGACGGTGTGGGCGCGATCCTGCGCCGAAATGCCGGTGGTCACGCCTTCGCGGGCTTCGATCGATACGGTGAAGGCCGTGCCATGGCCTGACTGGTTGTTGACCGTCATCGGCGGCAGTTTCAGATGCTCCGCCCGCGCCTGCGTCATGGCGAGGCAGATGAGGCCGCGTGCATGCTTCGCCATGAAGTTGATCTGTCGCGGCGTCGCGAACTGGGCGGGGATGATGACATCGCCTTCATTTTCGCGGTCGTCGGCGTCGACCAAGATATAGGGGAGTCCGTCGATGGCATCCTGGATGATGTCTTCGATCGATGAGATGCCTTCGGTGCTCATTGCTTTTCTTTCCATTTGCCTGTTGGTTCAGGCTGCGCCCTTCGCCGCAGCGAGCTGTGCCAATGCCATGTCCTTGAGGATGTCCTTCTGCACCTTGCCGGTGCCGGTCTTGGGCAGTTCATTGTCGGCAATGAACCAGATGTCGCGCGGCAGCTTGTAGCCCGCCACTTGCGGAGCGAGCCAGGCGAGCAGTTCTTCGGCGGTGAAGGACTGGCCGTCGGCCAGCACGATCCAGGCGCAACCGCATTCGCCCCATCGGTCATCGGGCATGCCGATGAAAAAGGCCTGTGCAATGGCTGGATGGGCAGTGACGAGTTGCTCCAGCTCCTTGGGGGAAACCAGTTCGCCCTTGCTCTTATAGAGTTCCTTCGACCGCCCGGTGAGGAACAAATTGCCGTCGGGCCTGAACTGTCCAAGGTCGCCCGTGCGAATCCAGCTGCCCGGAAGGAAGAGCTTGGCGGTTTCCTCCGGGCGGCGGAAATAGCCGAGGCTGTTCATCGGCCCGCGGGTGCACAATTCGCCCGCGGTGCCGTGGGGCAGGTCTTCCCCGGTTTCCGGGTCGATCGTCTTGAATTCGCAAATCCTGCCGCTCAGCGCGGGGATTCCGGCGACACCGGCCTCGACAATGCAGCCCTGCGTCTCCGCGACGATCTCGATGGGATCGCCGGGCTTTGTGCACACGATGGTCGCGGTCACTTCGGTCTGGCCGTAGCTGGTGAAAATCTCCTCGCAGCCGAAGACGCGCTGTATCTCGCGCCAGACCCAGCTTGGCGTCGGGGCGGCGGCGCTGTGCACGGCGGTCAGGGAAGACAGATCGTAACTTTGCGTCTTCGCCTGCTCCATCATGGCGATCGTCATGGTCGGAACGCCCATGAGGTAAGTCGCGCGGTGGCGCTCGGTCGCCGTCAGCAGGGCGTGCGGATCGAAGCGGAGCAGGGGAATGATGGCGCCGCCGACGATCATCCCGGACAGCAGCCCCACGACAAGGCCGAAGGAATGATAAAGCGGCAGCGAGAAGACCGCGCGCCGGCCGTCCTCGAACGCCTGATGATAGGCCCCAGCATAAGCGGCCCGCAGCAGATTGTCATGGGTCTGCATCACCCCCTTGGGCGATCCGGTCGTGCCGGAGGTGAACATGATGACGGCCGGATCATGGGGTTCGGCGCCCTGTTCGGGCAGTTCCCCGGCCGGTAGCGCATCGAAAAAATGCTGCGGCGCGTTGATGTCGTACACCAAGCCCCGGCGCAATTCCGGCAGGGGGGCATAGTCGCCGGTCCGCCATCCCGGCATGCGCTCGTCCAGTTCCCGGTCGAAGCGGCGGGAACCGAAGCTAGCCATGCTGACGAGCAGCGCGCATCCGGCTTCGCGGATGACATATTCCAGCTCCTTGGGGCCGTAGAGCGTGTTGATCGCCACGGCGACGGCCCCGCTACGCCAGATCGCGAAGAGCAGGGACACAGTGACGGGATAATTGGCCATCATCAGGCCCACCCGTTCGCCGCGCTGGATGCCGAGGGCCACGAGGCCCGCCGCGATCTGCCGGGATTGCGCCTCCACCGTGGCATAATCGAGCGTTTCGGCATCGGTGATGACGAGCGGGCGCGTGCCATAATCTTCGGCGGCGCGTCTGAGATAAGCGTCCAGCGTCATCTCCTGCCAGACAGGATGCCGGTCTGCCATGGCCTGGCGCCGCGCTGCGATGGACTCACTCACCGGTCGAAATCTCCTCTGCCTAATTTCTGTTATGATGCAAATTTACGCCATGTTCGTCAAGGGCGACGGTTTTTCGCAGTTGTTTCCTGTCTCTGACTTCGTTTTTCAAGGGAAAGCGAAATATCATTTAAGTAACAGATATATTTATATAAAATAATGATATTAGATCGAATTTCCGGCTTTCTCGGTGGCCGAAAATGGCCGCGTGGGCAGCTTTGCCGTGCGAAGGGGCTTGCCAAATCAACCTAATTGTAATTAGTTTAATTCCAAGAGATGCGATTTGGAGGCGAATATGGAAGTGGGATTGGGGCTGACGTTCCAGAATCTGAACGACAAGGTCAGCGATATCGACGTGTTCCGTCACGAGCTCTCGCTGGCGGCGCGCGCCGAAGATCAGGGCTTCGATTCCGTCTGGACGCCGGAGCATCATTTCACCGGCTATATGATGACGCCCAACGTGCCCCAGTTCCTGTCCTGGGTGGCGGGCCAGACCAAGCGGATCAAGCTCGGCACGACCGTCACCGTGTTGCCGTGGCAGAACCCGGTTCGCATCGCGGAAAGCTTCCTCCTGCTCGACCAGTTCTCTGAAGGGCGCGCGATCCTGGGTATCGGCCGGGGTCTGGGCAAGGAGGAGTTTGACGGCTTCGGCGTGCCCATGGGCGAGGCGCGCAAGCGTTTCCGCGAATATGCCGAGGCGTTGCTGGAAGCGCTGGAAACCGGCGTCATGGAATATGACGGCGACTATCTGAAGCAGCCGCGCGTCGAGCTGCGCCCGCGCCCCTATGCCAGCTATCGGGGTCGTGTGTTCGCCTCCGCCGTGTCGCCGGAATCGGTCAAGCTGATGGCCAATCTGGACGTCGGGTTGATGATCATCGCGCAGAAGCCCTGGGACCGGGTCCAGGAGGATATCACCAGCTATCGCGAGCGTTTCTTCGCGATGCAGGGCCGTCCCGCGCCCAAGCCGGTGGTCGTCGCTTTCGTCGCCGTCAATGAGGATGCGGCGAAGGCGCAGGAAATGCGCGACAAATATCTGCTTGAATATGCCCGCTCGACTTCCTCCTTCTATCAGTTCGGCAACAAGGAATTCGCCTCGATCGAAGGCTATGAATATTATGGCGCGCTGGCGGCCAGCGTGGAGAAGAATGGCATCGAGAAATTCAACAACTTCCTCGCCGATCTCCAGATATGGGGCCGCCCGGAAGAAGTGCTGGAGAAGCTGAAGGCGATGGTCGATCGCTTCGACGTGGGCAGCTTCATCATCTATACCCAGTTCGGCGACATGCCCTTCGAGGTGGGTCGGGAAAATTACGAGCTTTTCGCGCGCAAGGTTCTGCCCCATCTCAAGGACATCGATGTGTCCGCGCCGGTCGCTCCGGTCAGCATGCAGACTTTGGCGTGATGCGGCGGCCGATCAGGATCGGCGCCTTTTGAGAGGATGAGGACAGGATGAGCGAGCCATTGCTCCTGTACGATGTGCGTGACGGCACCGCGTGGATCACGCTGAACCGGCCAGAAAAGCGCAACGCGCTGAGCGAGCCTCTCCAGGAGCAACTCAATGCGCTGCTGTGGGAAGCCGATGAGGATGTTCGCGTGCACGCGGTGGTCCTGAAGGCGGCGGGGCCGGATTTCTGTTCGGGTTATGACCTCCAGCGCTACGATCAGCCGATCCCCGGCCAAGTCGATCACCGGCGCGGCCGGGCGAAGTTCGACGATGACAGTTGGCATCAGGAACGCGCCCAGCGGCTGCGCATGGCGCTGTTCGACATGCACAAGCCGGTGATCGCGCAGGTCCATGGCCGTTGTCTGGCGGGAGGGACCGATCTGGCCCTGCTCTGCGACATGGTGATCTGCGCGGACGATGCGATCTTCGGCTTTCCGCCCGCGCGGTCGCAGGGGTCGCTGCCGAGTCATATGTGGCTCTATCTGGCCGGGCCGCAATGGGCGAAGCGGCTGCTGCTGACCGGGGATTCTATTCGCGGCGAGGATGCGGCCCGGATCGGCCTGGCGCTCAAGGCCGTTCCCGCCGACCAGCTGGAGGCGGAGGTCAAAGCGCTCGCGGCGCGGCTGGCGCTGATCGACCCCGATCTGCTGAGCGCTAACAAGCGGATCGTCAATATCGGCCTCGAACTGATGGGCGCGCGGACCTTGCAGCGCATGGCGGCGGAAATGGACGCGCGCGGGCATCTGGCGGCGAGCCGGACGCGCTTCAACGAAACCGTGCGGACGGAAGGGTTGAAGGAAGCCGTCCGGCAACGCGACGAACCCTTTGGCGATCCGATCGTAAAGCTCTGATAGAAGGACGGGATGAGGCTATGATGGAAGGCGAAGGCTGGCGCTGCCTGTGGGACGCGAAGGCGATCCTGGGCGAAAGCACCATCTGGGACGATCGGGATGGCTGCATCTATTGGGTCGACATCGAAGCGCCGAGCGTCAACTGGTATCATCTGGAGAGCGGCGAGAAGGGCCGGTGGGACGCGCCAGCCTGGATCAGCGCCATCGCGCCGCGGGCCAGCGGCGGCTTCGTCGCCTCCTGTGCCGACGGTTTCGCCCATGTCGATCCCCGGCGGGGGATTTACCAGCCCTTCATCCATCCCATTCCTAACCCGAAAGTCGCGCGCCTGAATGACGGCGTCACCGACCGCAAGGGGCGCTACTGGTCGGGGTCCTGCGATTCCAGCCAGTGGGACGAAAGCACCACGGCTGAGGATAAGGAAAGCACGCTCGGCAATTTCGAGGTCCGCAGCACCGGTGAACTCTACCGGCTCGATGCCGATGGAACGGTCAGCACGCAGGAACGCAATATCGTCACCGCCAATGGCCCGGCGTTCAGCCCCGATGGCAGGATCGCTTATGTGAACGATTCCATGCCGCTGGTGAGTTGGGTCTATGACGTGGCGGAGGACGGCACCCTGTCCAACCGCCGCGATTTCCTGACGTTCAAGCCCGAGGATGGCTATCCCGACGGCATGGCCGTCGATGTCGAAGGCTGTATCTGGATGGCCTTTTACGAAAGCTGGATGTTGCGTCGCTTTGCGCCGGATGCCACCTTGCTGGAGGAGCGGCGCCTGCCGGTCCGGCGCGGCCTGCGCCCTGCCTTTGGGGGCACGGATTACTCCCGGCTGTTCCTGATCACCGGCTCGCAGGGCTTCACGCCCGAAATCTTCGCGCAGCAGCCGCTGGCTGGTGGTCTGTTCGAGATTCTCGATCCACCCGCCGCAGGCGTCCCAAACACGCCTTTCGCCGGATAGGCTCGCCATAGGCGAAAGGGCTGTATTTCGCTGAAATAGCGGTTAAGAGGGCGCATGGCACAAGCAGATAATGGCCGAACGCGCATTCTGGATTCCGCCGCCGCGATCCTGCGGCAAAAGGGGCTGGCCGGCGCCAAACTGAGCGACATTGCAAAGGGGGCCGGCATGCTGGCGCCCAGTATCTATCATCATTTTCCGTCCAAGGACCATCTGGTCGAGGAGGTGATGATGGAGGGCATCTATCATAACAACCGTCACATCATGGCGCGCGTGGAAGGGCTGGGGTCGGGGGCGTCGCCCATGGTGCGGCTGCGCGCGGCGATTGTCGCGCATGTCGACTTCCTGTTGACGGGTGATGACTATTCCTCGGCTGTGTCGCGCGTGTTCGATGACTTGCCCGATGAGATGCGTCAGCGTGTGCTGGCGGCCTATTCCAGCTTTGATAACTATTGGCGCGATTTGATCGTCGCGGCCCAGGCCGACGGCAGCGGTGCCAGGGCTCTGGACGCCACTGTCGTTCGCAAGTTCCTGATTGCGATGCTCGATTCCTGTTCGTCCTGGTATCGTCCGGGAAAGCTGGGGCCTGCGCAGATTGCCGAACAGGCGGCCGATCTGCTTCTCCACGGGTTCGCGGTCGAACGTCCCTGACCTTTTATGGCGCGTACTGCGCGCATCGCTTTTCAGGCACAAAAAAAAGGGGTGAGAGATCGATGATCTCCCACCCCTTTTTGCGTTGCGATCCGAAGATCAGGCGACCGCCGCCTCACTCACCGCTTCGCGCGTGCCCGGCAGCTTCACGCGGGGCGCGACTTCCTTGGCGAGCAGTTCGAGCGAATAGAACCAGGGCGACGGATCGTCATAATAGTCATGGGCTTCGACCTGGAGCGTGCCCCAACCGCCGCATTGTTCGAACAGGGTGTTGAGCTTGTCGACGACGGTGTCGGGCGAGCCGACGACGAAGACATTGTCGACCAGGAATTCGAGGTCGGCATCCTTGGGATCGATGCCGGCGTCCTTGGCGAAGCCGTCCATCATGCCGAAGCGGTGCCAGATCGGAATCAGATATTTGTTGAAGCAATAACCGATCGGCCCCTCCATCACGAGCCGCTTGGCCTCTGCGTCGGTGTCCGCGCAGAAGACGGTCTGCGAGACGGCATGGCGCTGGCGGTTCGGCGTGAAGCCTGCCTTGATATTGGCCTCCGAATAGATTTCCCAGTGACGCTTGAGCGCGTCGAGGCCGGAGAAGATCGATACCGGCTTGAAGTTGCGCTCGCCCGCGAGTTTCATCGACGGCGAATTCTGGCTGAACCCGGTGACGGCAAACTCGGGAAAGGCGCCGTTCCAGGGCGAGAAATCGGCCAGCATATGCTGTTCGTCTTCCTCGGTTTCCGCCGGGGTTTCCTCGGGAAAGCCGGCGTCCCAATATTTGCCCTCGTAGAAAAAGGGCTCGCGCTTCCAGATCTTCTCCATGATGGTGAGGGATTCACGCACCATGTCGTTCAGCATCTGCGGCTCCGCTTCCCTGATGCCGTGCATGTAGGAGGCCTGCGGATAGGCGCCGGCGCCGATGCCCATGAAATAGCGGCCTTCCAGAATCTGCGACAGCCAGCCGACCATAATGGCGAGCTTAGCGGGATGCTGGTGGGGCAGGATGTGCGCCATCGGAGCGAACTTGATCTGGCTCGTTTGCAATGCGGCAGCGGCCATGATGAGTTCGGGGTTGGGGATATTCTCCCAGATCTGCGAGGCATGCTCGGAGATCATCATCGAGGTGAAGCCTGCCTTGTCGCAGGCCACGCTGTTCTGAACGCCCCATTCGAAGGTCTGCCGCGCCGTTCGGCCCGGGCGCATATAGGGGTGGAAGATGAGGCCGGTTTCCATCGCCATGAAAGTCTCTCCTTGAGCGTAATCGCAACGAGCCGATGGCTGCCGTCTTTGGGCGGCATATGGGCCAGGGCTGTCTAACAGTGATTAGGGATAATCCAGCGCGGGAATTTAAGTCAAGTGTAATTTCGCGTCTGGGCTAGGGCTTTGGCCCAGCGCGCAGAGGTTGTGAGCGCGGTGCGTCGACATATTATGCCGAAATACCGCTAAAATTCTTGCAATATGCCCATTTTTCTGCGATCGGTTTGGCGGTTGGGAAGGGGTGGTTTCTGGAAATATATTTTTCGGCCCGCCTTCAATGCCGGGTATTTCTAAAACAGATGTAATAAGGAATGTGGGTGGCGGGCATGGATAACCAGCTGGAGGATGGGGCGGCGACCGAAAGTCTCGACGGCAAGACCCGCCTCATCCTCGCCGGTGAGCGGCTGTTTGCGAAGGGCGGCATCCATGGTGCCTCGATGCGCGAGATTGCCGCACAGGCCGGGCAGGGCAATCACGCGGCGGTGCAATATCATTTCGGATCGCGTGAGGGTCTGGTGCGCGCCATCTTCGACTTTCGCATGGATCAGATGGAGGACGCGCGCGGCGCCCTGTTGCGCCGGGCGGAAGCAGGCGGGCGGCTGAAGGATGCGCGCACCATATTGGAGATCATCCTGCTGCCGCAGCTCGACCTTCAGGACGCCGATGGCAACCATAGCTATGCCAGCTTCCTCAGCCAGTATCTGCTGCAAAGCCGTTCTCCGGAATTTGGCGATTTCAGCGGATCGGAGCCGCCCCATCTGACCCGCGCGCTCCATCTGCTGCGCGATCGGGTTGATTATCTGCCGCCGCATGTCGCGCAGCGGCGGCTCATCAGCATCAGTCTCATGTTCCTCAACATCCTGGTCCGCCATCATGGCACGGACGGGGAGATGTTCGGGGAGACGTTCGAGGAAGCGCTGGAGGACACGATGGAGCAGATCGTGGCCGTCATGTGCATGCCGCTAAGGCTTGGCCCGACACAGGCCTGAAGCCATATCCACAGGAGAGAGAAAATGCGGATCAAGGACATGCCCGCCGTCGTGACCGGCGGCGCATCGGGATTGGGTGAGGCGACGGCGCGGGCGCTGCGGGGCGCCGGGGCCAGAGTCGCGATCTTCGACGTGAATGCCGAGCGCGGCGAAGCGCTGGCGGCTGAGATTGGCGCCCTGTTTTGCGCCGTCGATGTGACCGATGAGGCATCGGTCGACGCTGCCTTTGCCAAGGCGCGCGATGCGCAGGGGCAGGAGCGCATTCTCGTCAACTGCGCGGGCATCGCGTCGGGCGAAAAGACGGCCAGCCGCGACAGGGAAAGCGGCGCGCCTGTTGCCCATCGCATCGCGGCCTTCATGCGCACCGTGAGCATCAATCTGGTGGGAACCTTCGCCTGCATCGCCAAATCGGCGGCGGGCATGCTGACGCTCGATCCGCTGGAGGATGGTGAGCGGGGCGTCATCATCAACACCGCTTCCGTCGCTGCCGAGGATGGGCAGATCGGACAGGCGGCCTATGCCGCCTCTAAGGCCGGGGTGAAGGGCATGACGCTGCCGATCGCCCGCGATCTCATGGGCGACGGTATTCGCTGCAACGTCATCCTGCCGGGGATATTGGGTACCCCGATGCTCGCCGGGTTGCCGCAGAATGTTCAGGATTCGCTGGCCGCGACGGTGCCCTTTCCCAAGCGTCTGGGAAAGCCGGAGGAATATGCCGAGACCGTGCTGTTCCTGATCGGCAATGGTTACATGAACGCGGCTTCGGTGCGTCTTGACGGCGCGCTGCGCATGGCGCCGCGGTGAGAGGAGAGATTATGGAACCGATCTACATATTGTCGGGCGTTCGCACCGCCATCGGCGATTTCGGCGGCAGCCTGAAGGATATTCCGCCCGCTCGTCTTGGCACGCTGGTCATCGCGGAGGCCGTCCGGCGCGCGGGGCTGGTGCCGGATGCCGTGCAGCATGTCGTCATGGGCAATGTCATTCCCAGCGAACCCAAGGATGCCTATCTCGCCCGCGTCGCAGCGGTTGGGGCAGGCGTGCCTGTCGAAGCGCCCGCGCTGACGCTCAACCGGCTGTGCGGATCGGGTGTCCAGGCCATTATTTCCGCCGCGCAGATGATCGCGCTGGGGGAATGCGGCATTGCCGTGGCCGGGGGCGCCGAATCGATGACGCGCTCGCCCTATCATATGGCTGCGGCGCGCTTCGGACAGAAAATGGGCGATGTCGCTATGGTTGACGCGTTGACGGCTGTGCTGTCCGACCCGTTCGAAGGCATGCATATGGGCGTGACGGCGGAGAATGTGGCCGCCGACCATCATATCACACGGGACATGCAGGACGAACTGGCGGTGCTCAGCCACCAGCGCGCGGCGACTGCGCAGGCGGAAGGACGCTTCAGGGAGCAGATACTGCCCGTCGAGATCAGGAACCGCAAGGGCGTGCAGCTGTTCGACACGGACGAGCATGTCCGCGGTGGCGCGAATGTGGAGGATATGGGCAAGCTCAAGGCCGTGTTCCAGAAGGGTGGCACGGTCACGGCGGGCAATGCGTCCGGCATCAATGACGGCGCGGCGGCGCTGGTCCTCGCCTCGCAGGCGGCGGTCAGGGAAAAGGGGTTGAAGCCCAGAGCCAGAATATTGGGATGGGGCCATGCCGGGGTCCAGCCCGATCGCATGGGCATCGGGCCGGTCAAGGCCGTGCCGATCGCGCTGGAGCGGGCTGGCGTGACGCTCGATCAGGTCGATGTCATCGAATCGAACGAAGCCTTTGCGGCGCAGGCCTGTGCCGTCGCCCATCTGCTCGGCTTCGATCCCGAGAAGGTCAATCCCAACGGGTCCGGCATTTCGCTCGGCCATCCGGTCGGTGCGACGGGCGCGATTTTGACGGTCAAGGCTCTCTATGAGCTGGAGCGGATTGCGGGGCGCTATGGCCTTGTCACCATGTGCATCGGCGGCGGGCAGGGGATCGCCATGGTCATCGAGCGGGTGATCGATTGAAAGCCTTCTGCCCGCCGCCTCGCCGGCGGCGGGCAGGCTGCCATCCTATTTGCTGGGGAGGGCAAAGGCGACGATCTGATCGCCCAATTTGCTGCCCAGCAGCTTGTTTCCTCCGGCCGAGATGACGACGAACTGCCGCCCGCTGCGCGCGGATAGGTAGGTCATCGGCGTCGCCTGTCCGCCAGCGGGCAGGCGCGCGGTCCACAGCAGGCGCCCTGTCCGGCTCTGGAAGGCGCGGATCGCTCGGTCCTGCGTCGCGCCGATGAAGGTCAGCCCTCCGGCGGTCGAGATCGGTCCGCCCGTATTGGGCATGCCCGTCCGCAGCGGCAGGTGGGAGGCGACGCCAAACGGCCCCGCGTCGCGCGTCGTGCCCAGCGTCTCGGCCCACAGCATCTTGCCCGTGCGGATGTCGATGGAAGCGATCCGGCCGAAGGGCGGCTGGTTGCACGGCACGCCCAAGGGCGAAAGGAAAGGCTTGCTGGCGGCCGCATAGGGGGTGCCCATCTGCGCCATGACGGCGAAATTCCCCTTGCCGCCGGGGTGGACCGGTTCCACGCCCATCGCGTCAGCCTGCCTGCGTGGGATCAGACGGGTGTAATTTGGCACATGGCTCATGTTGACGATCAGCCGGCCCGTGCGCTTGTCCACGGTCAGGCCACCCCAGTTGGTGCCGCCCAGATAGCCGGGATAGGTGATGGATGGCGTAAGGCCCGGAGGGGTGAAAATCCCCTCATAACGCGCCTCCCTGAATTTGATCCGGCACCATAGCTGGTCAAACGGGGTCAGGCCCCACATGCGCGCCTCGCTCAGCGGTTCGCCGATCAGTGAGGCCAGGCTGGAGAAGGGCTGGGTCGGCGACAAGCGTTCGCCCAGCACGGTGCCGGTCTGAGGCACTGGCCGTTCGGTCACAGGCGCGATCGGCTTGCCGGTTTCGCGGTCGAGGAGGAAGATCGCGCCCCGCTTGGTCGGCGCAAGCAGCGCCTTGCGGGGTTTGCCGCCGATGTCGATATCGATCAGCGTGGGCTGCGCGGGGACGTCATAGTCCCACAGATCATGGTGGACGGTCTGGAACACCCAGCGCGAAGCGCCGGTTTCGAGATCGATCGCCACCACTGACGTGCCATATTGCTCATCAAAGGGGCGGCGCCGCGCGCCATAATAGTCAGGCGTCGGATTGCCGAGCGGGGCGTAGACCAGCCCCAGCGCCTCGTCGGCGCTCATCGGTCCCCAGCTATTGGGTGTCGAGCGCGTATAGGTCTTGCCGCCCGTCGGCTGGCCATGGTCATGGGGCCGGCCGATGTCGAACGCCCACTGGAATGCGCCGGTCCGCGCGTCAAAGGCGCGGATCGCGCCCGATGGTTCGCCCCAATATTGATTGTCCGTCACCCAGCCGCCAAGGATGATCTTGCCGCGTGCAATGGTGGGAGCGGAGGTCGGATAATAATAGCCTTTTATGTCCACGGCCATGCCCGTCAGCAGGGAGATTTCGCCATTCCGTCCAAAGTCTTGGCATGACTGCCCGGTGAAGCGGTCGACCGCCAGCAGCCGGGCATCGACGGTGTTGGTGATGATCCGTTCGGCGCATTCGCCCACGCCGCCGGGGGTTTTATAATAGGCAACGCCTCGGCAGCCCGCGCTCTTGACCCCTGTGAGGTCCGTTCCGGAAGCATGGCGCCAGATTTGCCGCCCCGTCTCGGCGTCGAGCGCCACAATGTCGTTGAAGCCGGTGCAGATGTAGAGTGCTTCACCGACCTTGATCGGTGTCGCCTGCATGCCGCCCTTGCCGACTTCGTTGATCGCGCCGGTGCTGTAGGTCCAGGCGACCTTGAGGCCGCTGACATTGGCGGGCGTGATCTGGTCGGCCGTGCTGAAGCGGGTGCCGGAAAGATCGCCGCCGAAATATTGCCAGGAGGCGTCTGTGACCCGACCGCCCACAGGCTCTGCCTGCGATGGCGCGCTTGTCTCGGGCCAGAGCATGATTGTCAGGACGCCCGCCGCGAGCACGCCCGTCGCCACGGCGCCGGTCAATGCGGGCCGCCGCGACAGCCTGTCGTTTATGTGCCGAGGGAGGAAGAGGAGACCGAACAGCAGCGGCAACGGCAACCTGGGCAGCAGTCCCCATCCCGTTCCGCCTGTTTCCCAATATGTCCACAGAAGCGTCAGCAGCAGAAAGGCCGCGTAGACGGGCTTGCCCCACCGGCTGTTCCGCAGGCGCAGCCACGCTGCGGCCACCATGAATATGCCCGCTGCCGCATAATAGGCTGATCCGCCGACGCCGATGAGCATGATCCCACCCGCCAGCATGGCGAAACCGAACAAGGCAAGCAGGATCGTGCCGAGCAAACTGCCAATGCGGAGTGCCGCGCCTTCATGACGCACGCTGGGCCGCCTCTCCCGCCTGAGCTCATTCACTTTCACCTTGCTGCTCTCCAGTCTAATTCTTCTTGAGAAGGCGGGATCGGCCGTCGATTTGCCTAACGTAAATTAGATTGATTTTTGCCGGACAGATTGTCAACACTGCTTCTGCGTCAATCCGGCTGAGCGGCTCATTCCGGCTTGCAAGGCGGGAAGGGCTGGCGGATGGATGGTAAGCGGAGGTCAGTTCGCCTTTCGAAGTGAGGGTGCCGGTGCGCGTGGCGAAAAGTGACAGGACGAAAGAGCGTATTCTGGGCGCGGCGGAGCGGCTTTTCGCGCGCCAGGGGATCGAGGGCACTTCGCTTCGGGAAATCTCCACGGCGGCCGGCCTGTCGAATATGTCGAGCGTCCAATATCATTTCGGCGGCAAGGACGAGTTGCTCGAAAGCCTGTTCACCCACCGCATGCTTCAAATGGAGGAGCAGCGCGGGAAAATGCTGGAGCGGGCGGAGAAAAACGGCCTTTTGGGCGATATCCGGACCTTGATGGAGGTCATCTGCCTTCCTCATCTCGAACTGACCGATGCGGATGGCCGGTACAACTACGCGGAATTTCTGACGCAATATCTTTTCCGCTATCGGCCACCGTTGGGGCCACTCACCGATCCGCCAGAGCCGCCTGTGCCATTGCACCTCTTCCACGTTCAGAAGCTGATTCGCGAGCGGTTGGCCTTTCTCCCCGAAGAAGTCATCGTACGCCGTCTCGTGACAGGTGTGATGTGTTTCCTCACAGTCCTCGTCAACCATAAATCCTTCGCGATTCCGGGTGGAGGGAAGGGGCAACTGGAAGCGGCCCTTGCCGATACTCTCGACCAGATCAGCGTGGCGCTTGAACTGCCCTTTCGGGGGTGATGACGGGATTTTCCGCGTGACATGGCGGTGCTGGGAAAGGCTCCTGCACTGCGTTGAACGGATGGCCGGGGCCAGAAAATCCGCCGCGCATAACGGAAAAAATTATGTAACACTTGCATTAAAATCTAATAGAGATTAGGTATGTCTCCAGCGAGACTGGCTGACGGTTGCTGTTGTTCGCCGTGCCGCTGTCCGTTTGCATAAGAAAGGCGGCCTGCAGGGCCGGTCATGCAGCAGGAGAGGGTCTGAATGCGCGCTTCATATGCCTGCCTTCAATCCCATCCCCGATCCGGGGGCATCGATAATTTGCCGCCGCTTCCGGACATTGAAAATGAGATGAGGGAGAGACGTTGACCATGTGGCAATCCGATCGAGTGACCGGCGCGAACATCGCGTCGCGCAGGATGTGGCGACGCCGGGTGGCGTTGGCCGCTTCGGGCGCCGCTGTTGCTCTTCTGCCTGCATCGCTCCTTGCCCAGACCGTGATGCCACAGCCGCAAATGCCCTCGTCGCAATTCGCGGGGCGGGTCGCTGCGGACACGAAGCCGAGTTGGCCGAGGCAGCCCCAGGCGCCCAAGGGCGCGCCCAATGTTATCCTGATCCTGACCGACGATGTGGGTTATGGTGCTTCGAGCGCCTATGGCGGTCCGGTCCCCACGCCGACCTTCGATGCCTTGGGGCAGCGCGGGCTGCGCTATACGCAATATAATAATGCGGCGATCTGTTCGGCGAGCCGCGCCGCGCTGCTGACGGGGCGCAACGAACATGCGGTCGGCATGGGGACCGTCACCAACGCGCCGACAGGCTATGAAGGCTATACCAGCGTCATGCCCAAATCGGCGGGCACCGTCGCCGAGATGCTGAAACAGAACGGTTATATGACCGCAGCAATCGGCAAGTGGCACCTCGTCCCCGAATGGGAAGAAAGCCAGGCCGGGCCGTTCGACCGCTGGCCGACACAGCAGGGTTTCGAATATTATTACGGCTTCATTGGTGCCGACACGGACCAGTTCGCGCCATCGCTGATGAACGGCACGACGCCGGTCGAGCCGCCGCACAATGATCCGGCCTATATATTGGATCGGGATTTGGCCGACCATGCGATCGCCTGGATCGATCAGCAGAAGCAACTGGCGCCCGACCGCCCGTTCTTTATCTATTACGCCACCGGCAGTACCCATGCCCCGCATCAGGCGCCGGCCGAATGGCTCGCCAAGTTCCGCGGGCAGTTCGATCAGGGGTGGGACTTGATGCGCGAACAGAGCTTCGCGCGCCAGAAGAAGCTGGGCGTCATTCCCGCCGACGCGAAGCTGACGCCGCGACCTGCCTTCATTCCGGCCTGGTCGTCGCTGCCGCCGGAGAGGAAGAAGGTGTTTTCACGCCTGATGGAGGCCTATGCCGCCGAGTTGGCCTATGCCGACGCGCAGATTGGCCGGGTGATCGATCATCTGAAGGCCGAAGGGCAGCTCGACAACACGATGATCGTCTTTGTGCAGGGCGATAATGGCGCCAGCGGCGAAGGCGCCAAGCAGGGTTCGCTCTACGAACAGGCCTTCATCAACCAATATGCCGAGCCTTTCGAAGACTTGGTTCAGAATATCGACAAGATTGGCGGGCCGGAAGCCTATAATAATTATCCGACCGGCTGGGGTTGGGCGATGAACACCCCGTTCCAATATTATAAGCAGACCGCTTCTCACTTTGGCGGGCTGCGTGATGGAATGATCATCTCATGGCCGGCAAGGATCAAGGATGTCGGCACATTACGGTCGCAGTTCCATTATGTGACCGACATTGTACCGACCATTCTCGACGCGGCGGGCGTACAGGCTCCTGCGGTTCTGAATGGTGTGCAGCAGATGCCGATCGACGGCATTTCCATGGCTTACACCTATACCGCGCCCGCCGCGCCGTCGCAGCGCCACACCCAGGTATTCGAGATCATGCAGAATCTGGGCATCTATCATGACGGCTGGTGGGCGGGCACGACGCCTACCAACGCGCCCTGGGAATTTTTCAAGACGGTCGGCACCACCGATCCCAATGATCGCAACTGGGAACTTTACCATGTTGCGGAGGACTATTCCCAGTCGAAGGATCTGGCCAAATCCAACCCCAAGAAGCTGCGCGAGATGCAGCAGATTTTCTGGGCCGAAGCGGCACGCAACAAGATCCTGCCGATCCATAGCGCGACCGAAGGTGCGGCCGGTGTTCCCAGCCTGCGGGGAACTCGGACCAGCTTCACCTACAAGCCCGGCCTGACCCGTGTGCCGCCGCGCGCCGCACCGGAAACGATCGGGCACAGCTACACCATCACCGCCGACATGGCTTTGCAGAATGCCGATACTAACGGCGTGATCGTGACGCAGGGCGGCAAATTCGGTGGTTATGCCCTCTATCTCGACAAGGGCGTGCCCGTCTTTCACTATAATGCCATCGGCCAGCGGCAATATCAGGTGCGCGGCGGTCAGGCGCTGGCGCCGGGCGATCATCAACTCAAGGCCGTTTTCAAGACCGATCAGCCCAAGGGTGGTTCGGGCGGCACGATGACGCTCTATGCCGACGGGCAGCAGGTGGGTTCCGGCCGGATCGACGCGACGCTGTTCGCCCGCATCTCGCTCTATGAGGGGTTCGATGTCGGGCAGGACAGCCTCTCGCCGGTGAACAAGGATTATACGATCGCGAACAGCAAATTCGGCGGTGAGCTCAAGAGCGTCACCTTCGACATGGAGAATTAGGCAAAGCAACACAGACGTCAGCGCGTTTTGGCACGTCGGACGTCTTGTGACGAAAAGCCGCGATATGCGGCCAAGAGGGAGGAGAGGACAATGACAGGACGCAGGAATATGGGCAGCAGGTTGATGATGGCACGCGCCGGGGTGGCGCTTGTTCCGATCGTCATGGCTGCATTGCCGGTAGCGGCGATGGCCCAGGCGGCAGGGACACAGGCGGATGCGCCGCAGGCGGCCGAACCGAATGTCGGGGACATCGTCGTGACTGCGCAGCGTCGCAGCGAAAGCATGATGAGCGTGCCGGTCGCGATTTCCGCCTTCAGCGGGGATACTCTGGCCAAGGCGGGCATCGCGAACGTTCAGGCCATTCAGGTCGCGACCCCCTCGCTGATCATCAACAATACGGGTCCGAACGTCCAGCCCTTCATCCGCGGCGTCGGCAGCCGCCTGTTGCAGAACGGCTTCGATCCGAGCGTCGCAACCTATGTCGACGGGCGCTATATTTCGCGGCAGACCGCGATTTCGCTCGACCTGTTCGACGTGCAGCGCGTCGAGGTTCTCAAGGGGCCGCAGGGCGTTTTGTTCGGTCGCAATGCATCGGCGGGCGCCATCCGGGTGATCACCAATGAGGTGAGCGACCAGGCTGAAGGCATGTTCAAGGCCGGATATGGCAATTACAACCATCTGACGGTGCAGGCGATGGGCAATATGCCGATTTCCGACAGCTTCGGCATCCGCATCGCGGGCATGACCGACCAGCATGACGGTTTCGCCACCAACATCGATCCGCGCGGCCGGCGCGAATGGGACGACAAGAATATGTCTGCCGTTCGCGGCAAGGCGCGGTTCGACAATGGCACGGTCGACGCCAATCTGACGCTCAGCTATTGGCGTCAGAATGATGAGGCGGGCAATGACACGGTCGCGCTGGGTCCGCTGCAATATCATACCGGTATCGTTCGGGGCGGGACGACGGGCGTGGGCATCAAGCAAGTGTCGAGCCAGGTCGATCGATCGATCAAGAAGCGCGAGTTCGCTGGCGAGTTTGATCTGGGCATCGATCTGGGGGGAGCTCGGCTGTCCTCGATCACCACCTATGCCGATCTCAACAATGTCCTGAGTTTCGATGGTGACGGCACCAGTGCAATTCTGGTCGACGCATTCGTAAAGGAGAAAACCAAGACCTTCGCTCAGGAATTGCAGATCAGTTCAGATAATGACGGGCCGATCGAATGGATCGCCGGTCTTTACTACTTCAACGACAAGACCGGCTATGATATCTTCATCGACAACGGATCCCGTCTCTTCTCGCAGGGGCATCAGTTCGTCAAGACAACTTCCTATGCCGGTTTTGGGCAGTTGGGCTGGAAGGTGTCCGACGCATTGAAACTGGTCGTGGGTGGCCGCTACACGAAGGATAAGAAGGCGGTCAGCTTGACCCCCTCCAACTATAACGGCATTCCCACCGTCTCGCCCTCTAATTCGGATGAGGCATCCTGGTCGAAGTTCACGCCTACCGCGACCCTTGAATATAGTTTCGCTGACTCGATGCTTTATGCAAAGTTTGCGCGCGGCTTTAAGAGTGGCGGTTATAATTATCCCTATGGCGGATTGGCGCCGGTCAATCCGGAAGTGCTCGACATGTACGAGGTGGGGCTCAAGAGCAGCCTCTTTGACCGTAAGGTCCGCCTGACCTTGTCCAGCTATTATTATGACTATAAGGATCTTCAGGTGTCTCGCGCCGCGACCGAGGGCAGTGCGGTCATCATCACGCAGAATGCGGCGAATGCGCGTCTTTATGGTGTCGACGCCGATCTGACCTGGAACGTCACGCGCGACCTGACCTTCTCGGGCGGCTTTGCCTGGCAGCATTCGGAATATCGCAACTATGACCTAGCCACCGCGAAGGTGTTCCGCGCCTTGCAACCGGGCGGTTCCGGGCCAGGCATGATCGATATTCCCTATGATGCGGATGGGGAAAGCCTGCTTCGGGCGCCGGCCTTTTCTGCCTATGCGTCGGTCAACTATTCGATCCCGGTCGGTAACGCAAAAGTGCCGGTCAACATCGCCTATTCCTACAAGGGCAGCTATAAATTCGATTTCATTGCAAACCCGTCGACCGAAGTTCTGCGGCAGAAGGCCTATCATCTGGTCAACGCACGTATCGGCTACGAGCCGGATGGTGGCCGATGGTCGGCCGGCTTCTGGGTCAATAATCTGTTCCGGGAGCGCTATTTCGATGACGTCGTGGCGTCCGGCACGGGTTTTCGCGGTTCCTATGGCGCGCCCCGCACTTATGGCGCTGACCTGACGTTCCGGTTCTGATCGGGGTATGAAGTGAGGCTCGCCACGCCCGAGTGCCGGGCGCGGCGAGCGAGAATGTTGCGAAAGGGCAGGATTATATGGCGGGCAGGTTGCGGAAGATCCATGCGATGAGCCTTATGGTCCTGGCGCTGACTCCGCTCGCTCCTGGCGCGGCGCAGGCACCCGCGCAGGAGGCTCCCTCCGCATGGCCGCGCACGCCTGTACCGGCCAAAGATACGCCAAATGTGCTGGTGATCCTTACCGATGATGTCGGGTTTGGCGCCGGCTCGACATTCGGTGGCCCTGTACCCACGCCAACCTATGACGATCTGGCGCGACGCGGCCTGCGCTACAACGCCTATCACAACAGCGCCATTTGTTCGGCGACGCGCGCGGCATTGCTGACGGGACGCAATCCGCATAATGTCGGCATG
Source organism: Sphingobium sp. TB-6 (assembly GCF_012927365.1). Lineage (NCBI taxonomy): Bacteria > Pseudomonadati > Pseudomonadota > Alphaproteobacteria > Sphingomonadales > Sphingobiaceae > Sphingobium > Sphingobium sp. TB-6. Next base: position 64,574 of record NZ_JABBGL010000022.1, read on the forward strand.
GGGCGCGTCACGAATGCCCCGACCGGCTATCCTGGCTATACGGGTTTCATCCCGCCATCTGCCGCTACTGTCGCGAAAATTTTGCGCCAGGACGGGTTTCGAACCGCTGCATTCGGCAAATGGCATCTGATCCCGGACTGGGAGGAGGGACCCGAAGGACCGTTCGATCGCTGGCCAACCGGCATGGGTTTCGAAGATTATTATGGGTTCGTGAGTGCCGACACGGATCAATATCATCCGGCCCTCTACCGCGGCACGACACCAGTGGCGCCTCCGAATTCGCCGGGTTACATTCTGGACGCTGACCTTGCGGATAAGGCTTCGGACTGGATCAGGCAGGAACGGCAGCTGGCGCCTGACCGTCCCTTTTTCCTCTACTTCGCGTCAGCGAGTACCCATGCCCCCCATCATGTCCCGAAAGATTGGATCGATCGCTTCAAAGGCAAGTTCGATGCAGGTTGGGATCGCATCAGAGAGGAAAGCTATCGCCGGCAAAAGGCGATGGGGATCATCCCGGTCACCAGCAGGCTGACGCCGCGTCCCTCCTTTCTTCCGGCCTGGTCCTCGCTCAGCTCCGATCAGAAGCGCCTGTTTGCCCGGATGATGGAGGTATATGCAGCGCAACTGGCCTTTGCCGATGCGCAAATTGGGAAGCTTATTGAGACCCTCAAGGATACGGGGGCACTCGACAACACGCTCGTCATTTTCAGCCAGGGTGACAACGGCGCCAGTGCCGAAGGCGGTGCAACCGGATCCCTTTACGAGCAGGCCTTCATGAACCGTTTCGATGAGACGGTGGAGGAAATGCTTGCCCATATCGAAGATCTTGGTGGGCCGCGTTCCTATGGGAATTATCCGGCGGGGTGGGCTTGGGCGATGGACGCGCCCTTCCAATATTACAAGCAGACCGCATCGCATTTGGGTGGTGTCCGAAATGACCTCGTGATCTCCTGGCCGGCCCGGATCAAGGATGTCGGAAAAGTGCGGACGCAGTTTCATTTCGCGTCGGACATCGTTCCGACCATATTGGAGGCGACCGGAGTGAAAGCTCCTGCCACGCTGGACGGTGTACCGCAGAAACCACTGGATGGCGTTAGCATGGCCTATAGTTTTGACAGCCCCAAGGAACCATCGCACAGGCGAACGCAGGTGTTTGAAACCATGCAGAATCTGGGCATCTATCATGATGGATGGTGGGCCGGGACGGTCCCACTTGAAGCGCCCTGGGATTTTTTCAAACCCGATCAGAAGAAGGGGAATGAGGGACGGGAGTGGGAGCTTTACGACCTTCGAACCGACTATTCTCAATCGATCAATCTCGCTAAGCGCGATCCGCAGAAATTGAAAGAGATGCAGACGCTTTTCTGGGCAGAAGCGAAGGGGAACAATATCCTGCCGATCCATGCTCCGTGGGAAGGTCCAAAGGGCCGTCCGTCGGCTATTCCGGAGGGTAAAGGGTTCTCCTTCAAGGGATCAGTATCTCGTTTGCCAACAAGCGTGGCGCCGAACACGGTTGGAAAGTCGTTTACGATCGATGCGGAAGTTGTACTCGACGAACGGGCCAACGGGGTCATCGTCACCCATGGCGGCCGGTTCGGTGGCTATGCACTTTTCATGGATCAGGGAAAGCCGACCTTCCACTATAATGCGCTGGGCGCTGAACAATATATGATGCGTGGTGATCAATCGCTGACATCGGGCTATCATCGCCTCAGGCTAGAGTTTCATATTGCCAAAGCTGTCCCGGGTTCGGGCGGTGAGTTCAGGCTCTTCGCCGACAACAAAGAGGTTGCTTCAATGAAGGGAGCCAGGACGATCGCGACTCGTAACTCCCTGCGCGAAGGGATGGACATCGGGCAGGATAGCCTCACACCCGTGAGTGAGGCGTATGGAACAGATAACAGCATACTTCAGGGTCGAGTATTGGACATTGAATTCAACTTCCTCGAATGAAACCGCGCACCGCTGTTTCCTGCAGACGTCAGAAATCTACAGTCCATTTGCCCTTGGAGTATTGAGAATGCTCCAGATCGGGGAACGGCGGCTTACTCCGGGCTCCTTTCAGAACCCGTCCTTCCGCAATCGGCCAGTTTTTGGGCGTCCAAGATGGAAAAGCGGACCGGCAGAAACTGGGACCGGAAAATCCGGGGCTGAGCGTCCTGCATGGTTTAGGGTTTCGGGCGCTTGCGTACGAAAGCCTCCCATGCAGGAACCCGCGATTCCAGCAGGTTGCCCTATGGGGATTTATGCTTCCGGTTGGTTCGGCTGGATAAGAGAGGAGCGCTGATGGACGCGCGAGGGCGGCGGAACGGCTGGTGTTGGGATGCGCCAGAGGCGTGTTCGCCGTTGTGACCGTGATAATGCCAAGAGCCGACACCGGCCCAGCCATCGCCGGGCGCATGTCGTTTTGTTGACCACCGCGCGACATGCGGGGCCGTAGCGACGGGCTGATCATGCCGGGTCATGAGACGGGCTCCCGGATCGGCAGGGTTGGCTTGGGCGGCGCCCGTGGCTGACCCCAGCGCGCAAAGGTCTCGATGACGATCATGCGCCCGCCACAGCACGGGCATGGTGGGCAGGTGTCGAGCGGGGTTTCGGGCATTGGCACCTCCGGCTCTGACGGGACGGCCAGCAGTTTGCGGGCGAGCGCGAGATTGTCCCTGCGCGCTGCGCTGGCGAGCAGACCGTAGTGGCGTATTCGATGGAAGCCGCGCGGCAGGACGTGGAGCAGGAAGCGGCGGATAAACTCGTCGGCGGTGAGGGTCATGGTGCGGTGGCGTTCAGCGCCGTCGCGCCGATAATCCTTGCAGCGGAAGGTGACGCCGTTTGCATCAAAGGCGACCAGGCGCCGGTTCGAGATGGCGACGCGGTGGGTGTAGCGCGACAGATAGGCGAGCACCGCCTCCGGTCCGGCAAAAGGCGGCTTGGCATAGACGACCCAGCGCTTCTTGCCGACCGGCGCCAGGTGCCGCAGGAAGGTTCGACGGTCGGCTAGGCCGGTCATGGCTCCGTAGAAGGCGAGCCGCCCTGCGTCGTGGAGGACGGTCAACCGGGTAAGGAAGAGCCGGCGAAACAGTTTCCCGAGCACGCGCACCGGCAGGAGGAAGGCCGGACGCGACGAGATCCAGCGGCTTCCATCGAACGCGATGCCGCCACCCGGCACGATCATGTGGACATGCGGATGGTGGGTCATCGCCGATCCCCATGTGTGCAGCACAGTGGTGATGCCGATCCGGGCACCCAGATGCCTGGGGTCGGCGGCGATGGTCAGCATCGTCTCCGACGCTGCTTTGAACAGCAGGTCGTAGAGGAGCGCCTTGTTCTGCCACGCGATGGCGGCGATCTCCGCCGGAAGCGTGAACACGACATGGAAGTAACCGACGGGGAGTAGGTCCGCCTCCCGTTCGGCCAGCCAGGTGCGCGCGGCGGCGCCCTGGCATTTGGGGCAATGCCGGTTCCTGCAGCTGTTAAACGCGATCCGCCAGTGCCCACAGTCCTCGCAGGCCTCGACGTGACCGCCCAGAGCAGCGGTGCGGCAGGTCTCGATCGCGGACATCACCTTGAGCTGGTGCAGGCTGAGATGCCCTGCATGCGCGGCCCGGTACGTCGGCCCGGCAGCCCGGAAGATGTCGGCGACCTCAAGGTCGGGGCGCACCGGCTCAGCCGGCGGGCGTCTTGCCCTCCATCAGCGCCATGAGTTGGTCGAGCGGACCCGACACGGCGTGGATCGTTCGGGTGGACACCTTGGTGTAGAGCGCGGTGGTCTCGAGCTTGCTGTGGCCCAACAGGACCTGGATCACGCGGATATCGACATCCTGTTCGAGCAGATGCGTGGCAAAGCTGTGGCGCAGCGTATGGGGACTGACGCGTTTACGGATGCCGGCCACCTCGGCCGCCTCCTGAACCGCGCGGTGCAACTGCCGGGTCGAGATCGGGTCAGTGACAGTCTGGCCCGGGAACAGCCAGCCATGCGGGATCAGGACCCCACGCTTCCTGCCTTCGCGCCACCACATCCGCAGCAGTTCGAGCAACTGCGGGGAGAGCATGGCATTGCGGTCCTTGCCGCCCTTGCCCTGTTCGACGCGGATCAGCATTCGCGTGCTGTCGATATCGTCGACCTTGAGGTGGGCGACCTCCGACACGCGCAGGCCCGCGCCATAGGCCACGCCCAGCGCCGCTTTGTACTTCATGCCCGGTGCGGCCTGGAGCAACCGCGCGGCCTCCTCGACGCTCAGCACTTCCGGCAGCCGGGGCACGATGCGGGTGATCACCAGCGACCGTGACAGATCCCGCCGCTTGAGCGTGACGGTGTACAGGAAGCGGAGCGCCGACACCGTGCTGTTGATCGTGCTCGGCCTGACGCCACTCTCGTGCTGCATGAGCTGGAAACGGCGCAGGTCTTCTTCCGTCGCGGTGTCGGGAGGGCGGCCAAGGAAGGCAGCCAGACGCTTCACATGCCGGACATAATCCTTCTGGGTGTGGGGACCGAGACCCCGCATCATCATGTCGTGCTGCATCCGCTGGCGCAGCGGGCTGATCGGGGCGGTGTTGATCGAGACAGTCATGGTAAGTTCCTCTTCGCTGAAGGAACTTCCAACCTCAGAGGGCAACCTCGCCCCGCTAAAGGCCCATATTTACCGCACTACCGCGCCCCAAGCGACCCTCCCGCGGAGCGGGTCGTCTAATCGCCCCTCTGTCAAGCCAGCCAAATCATTCGTTCGTTCATTCATTTATAACTGTTGCCAAGCGTATGCCGGGTACAGGGTCGTCTACGCGGTCGATGCAAGTTGATCGCCGC
>NZ_JABBGL010000023.1:0-68354 GCF_012927365.1 Sphingobium sp. TB-6
GGCATCGATGCGCGATCCGTCCCCTTCCACCCGTTCCGGGGTGGCCACCCCGGAACGGGCATCTCATCCTGACCCAAACGGACAACAATGTCATAAGACAAGCATCGAGCGCAAAAGTGGGAACCGGTTTTGCGCCAAGAACGATGCGACAACAAAGAACTAGAGCGTTTTCTAAGCAGATAGAAACGGCAGTTCGGCGAAGCCAATCATCTGCTGACTCGGAAAACGCGGCAAAACAAAGGTCTAGAGCAGCCGATCCGATGCAATCGGGTCGGATTCTGCTCTAGAAAAGCGCATCCCGGACGATGGCCTGACGCGTGCAGTTCATCCGACCGCCGCCCGGGATGACAGCCGTTGCCTTGCTTGGAGAGTATGACAACGTTGTCTCAACGCTCTAACCTTTTGCCGAGGGTCGATCAAGGCCTTTCTTTCCATGCGCCTCGCGAGCATTTTCTGGGATGCTGCGATATTTACGCTTCCCGCACGAAATAGGAGGAGCGGGCAGGGCGCTGTCGCGGGTAAACGTTGTTTCCTTGCCCAGCCTTCCATGGCAAGAGCGGCGGATGCTCGTCCTTCGCTCCCCGCATCGCCGCTGATGCCCAGCATCCATGACGTCGCGGCGCTGGCCGGCGTATCGATCAAGACCGTGTCCCGCGTGGTCAACAAGGCGCCCAATGTCAGCGAGGAGCTGCGGGAGCGGGTGACAGCCGCGATCCGCCAGCTCGGATACCGGCCCAACCAGTCGGCGCGGCGGCTGGCGGGCGGCCGCTCCTTCATGATCGCCTTCCTCTACAACAACCCGGCCCCCTCCTATAATAGCGGCATCCAGTCGGGCGCGGCGAGCCGGTGCCGGGATCTGGGCTATCATCTGGTGGTCGAACCGATGCCGCTGGCGGGCGAGGAGCGGTTCGCCATTCTCGACCGGCTGGTCGCAGCGCTGCGGCCCGATGGCGTCTTCCTGGTGCCGCCGCTGTCCGACGACGCGCCCTTGCTCCAGCGCCTGTCCGAACTGAAGCTGCCCTGCGCCCGCATCGCCGGATCGGTGATGGCGGAAAGCTTCAACATCCCGACGCCCGAACGCGCGGGGGGGCGGATGATCGCGGATCATCTGATCGGCCTTGGCCATCGCCGCGTCGGCGTTATCACCCCGCCCGCCAGCCACAAGGCCGCCATGCAGCGTGTCGAGGGCTTTCGCGACGGTCTGGCCGCGGCGGACCTGCCGCTGGATGAAGCATTGTTCGTGGAAGGCGCGTTCGATTTCGAGTCAGGGATCAAGGCAGGCGAGCATCTGCTGATCCGAAGCGACCGCCCGACCGCTATCTTCGCCACCAATGACGATATGGCGCTCGGCGCGCTGACCGTCGCGCATCGGCTGAAATTGCGCGTGCCGGCAGAGCTGTCGGTCGTCGGTTTCGACGACACGCCCGCCGGCCTCACCGCCTGGCCGCCGCTCACCACCGTCAGCCAGCCGCTGGAGGCGATGGGCAGCGCGGTGATCGATGCCTTGGCAGGCGGCCCGGCAGATGCGCCGCAGTTCGACTTTACTCTGGTGCGGCGGGATAGTTCTGGGCCGGCGCCGGTTTAGGGTGGATTTCGGAAAGTCGGATTCGCGGTCGGCAGGATAAATAGCCGACATCGAATTGAGATGTATCTACCGCGCGTTCAAGGTGATAGCATCAATGAATGGCTGACTGGTTGGGTCCTGCACTTTCTGGAATATTCGAACTGGCTGGTTCGTTAATTCCTACAAGAAGAGGCGATCCCTTTTTCCGATCTGCACCACTTTGGAAACGTATTTCGGTTCTGATTTTGGTAGGCATATTTGCAGCCTTGGGATCGGTTTTAGTTTCTTATTTGATTTTCGCGTTTCTGGCTTTCATCTTAAAAGCGTTAGGCGTCGGAACTTAGAGATCAGCCCATGTCGTCCGTCGCTATTGCGGAATGGCCGTTTTAGGGACAGAAACGAGAAGCTGCCGAGCCGGTCCTAGAAAGGAAAAATTGGAGCCTAAGAGGCAACAAATGGTCGTCTGCTGCCCTGCCGATAAGCGAGCTTGGCGTTGCCGAAAACACGGGGTGCCGCGCCGATAGCTGGGGGCACGGAAATCAAGTGTTTTTCGTCAGCGTCCGCTTAAAGGTACAGCATGAAACTTACAGATGATCGGCTGTGATCGTTAGTGCCGCCTCGCCGTTGGTGCGAACCTAAGCAAGATCAATCCCGCTAATACTAACAGGCCGATCACCTGCTTTTCGTATCCAGCGAACAGGCGCCAACCCGCATATTCACTGCAAACGGCAGCAAGGAGTACCGCCACAAAAACGCCTGCAATGAGCCGATCACGTAAATTTGGCGGGCGAGGATGCCATTCGTATTGAGGGTCGCTCATGGCGGTGAATTTGCTGTAATGCATCAGACGACGCAACGCCTAATCTATCGTCCTCTTAACCGGAATATTTTGGCCAACAACGCTAGGATAGCGAACGACAGGAAGCAGAAATAGATCAACGCCGCACGAATGGTTTTACCGTCCAGCACATTTTCGGCGCACCACTTCCAATAGAAATAGGATATCGCCAGAAATATTACCCATACGGCTGTTATCCGTGCGCGCCTCACCCTCTTCTCCACTCTGTTCATTGATCTTATTCATTTCTTTGACTTGAAATCAAATGAGATTCGAGAGTCCGGTTTTGAGACGGCCGAATTCGCTGCCAAATGTCTCAAACTGGTCGCTAGCAGCCTGCACCTAACCCGCATATGGATAAGTCGGCAGGCCCTGCACGCGGGGGAAGACCTCAAAAAACGCCCCATCATATTCGCTCTCGGGCAAGCCGGTCGCCGCCGAGCTGACGAACATCCGGTCCAGCCTCTCCCCGGCGAAGCAGATGTTCGTCACCTGCTTGGCGGGTAGGGCGATCGACCGGTCCAGCTTCCCTTCGGGCGTGAAGCGGCTGATCCGTCCGCCGCCCCAATGCGCGACCCAGAGATGCCCTTGCGCATCCACGGTCATGCCGTCGGGATAGCCGTCTTCTTCGGCAAAGCGGATGAAAGGCTGGCGATCGGTCAAGCCACCCTCGGCCGTCCGGGCGAAGCGGTACATCTGCCGCCTGGCCGTATCGCTATGGTAGAGCCACTGGCCGCAGGGCGAGAAAGCCGGTCCATTGGGCACGCGATAGCCGCTGTCCATCACCGCCCAGTTCCCATCGGGATCGAGCCGGTAAAGCGCCCCCACATCCCGCTCTTCCGCCATATCCATGGTGCCGCACCAGATGGCGCCGCTGGCGTCCGCCTTGCCGTCATTCATGCGGCTGCCGGGCAGATGCGGCTCTGGGTCGCCCAGGGGCGTGATCGCCAGCGGATCGAGCGCGATCCGGGCAAAGCCGCTCTGGAACCCGCCGATGAAGCCGCCGCCCGCTCGCTCGACCACCCAGCCGAGCGGTTCGGGCATGGCCCAGCGCTGAATGGCGCCATCATCAAGCGACAGCCGGTTGAGCGCTTTGCCAAGAATATCGGTCCAGTAGACCGCATTCTCCCGCGCGGACCACAGCGTCCCTTCGCCCAGCGTGTCTCGCGCCTCGCGCTCGATCTTACGCCATTCAGCCATGGTCAGCCCCTCAGCGCTGGACCGACAGGCGATAGATCATCTGGTGATGATAAGGTTTGCCGGGGTCGACCCGCGCCGACAGGAATTGCGGCTGGTTGGGCGAGTTCGGGAATTTCTGCGGCTCCAGCGCGATGCCGTCGCCCATGCGGTAAAGGTGCCCCTGCTTGCCGACCAGCGTGCCGTCGAGGAAATTGCCTGCGTAGAATTGCACGCCGGGTTCCGTGGTCAGCACCTCCAGCACGCGGCCCGAAGCCGGGTCTTCCAGCCGCGCCGCCAATCCGGGCGTTTTGGTCGCGCCCTTGTCCAGCGCGAAATTATGGTCATAGCCGCGCCCGGCGACGATCTGCGCATCGCGGCCGTCGCGAATGCCGTCCGCCACGCGGCGGGGTGCGCGGAAATCGAATACGCTTCCTTCCACCGGCTGCAATTCGCCGGTCGGGATCAGGTTCGCGTCGACCGGGGTGAAGGCCTTGGCCGGGATGGTCAGCATATGGCCGAGCGCCCCATCCGCCGATCCTTCGCCCGCCAGATTGAAGATGGCGTGGTTGGTCATGTTGACGATGGTCGGCTTGCTGGTCTTCGCGTCGAAGGCGATGCCCAGATTGCCCGCCTCGTCCAGCGTATAGGTGACGGTGGCGTCGAGCTGCCCCGGATAGCCCGAATCGCCGTCCGGGCTGGTCAGCGACAGGACCAGCGTGGCGGTCGGCCCGCTTTTCAGCGACACGACCTTCCACGCCTGCTTGTCGAAACCCTTGCCGCCGCCGTGCAGTGAATTGACCTTGTCGTTGAGCGGCAACTGATAGCTCTTGCCGTCCAGCGTGAACTTGCCGCCCGCGATGCGATTGGCATAACGGCCCACGGTGACGCCGAAATAATTGGGATGGTCGACATAGCCGGCCAGATCGTCATAGCCCAGCAGCACGTCGGCCACTTTCCCGCTGCGGTCCGGCCCGGCCAGCTTCTGCAACGTCGCGCCATAGGTCAGAATGGTGGCCGACACGCCCTGCGCATTTTTGAGCGTGATCGCCTCGATCGCGGTGCCGTCGGCCAGCTTGCCGGCGGGGGCGCGGCCCGCTTCCGCCGCAAGAGCCGCGGTGCTTGTCATCATGAGGAGGCTGCCGTATGACAACGTTGCCAAGACTGATCTTTTCATAAAGGCCTTTCGCATGCAGTTCCTCCCCGACGCCATTGACGCGCCGCGGACGGGGATATACTCCTACATAATAATCGGACGCAACCCTGTTCCGGCGGCGCTCCGTTTCGACACTTCCGGAGAAGGATGAATGGCAGGACCCGTTTCCTCTGCAGCCGCGCCCACCGCGGCCTATAATCCCGGCACGCGCTACGGCCCTGCCCTGACGCTGCTCGCCAGCCTCTTCTTCATGTGGGGCTTCATCACCGTCATCAACAACACGCTGCTGCCGCATCTGCGCAGCGTGTTCGAACTCAGCTACACCCAGACGACGCTGATCGAATCGGTGTGGTTCATCGCTTATTTCTTCGCCTCCATCCCGTCGGCCAAGCTGATCGAGCGGATCGGTTACAAGAGGTCGATGGTGACGGGCCTGCTGATCATGGCGGCGGGCGCGCTGGGCATGATGCTGGCCGCGTCCATCCCCTCCTATGGCGTGACTTTGGTCATGCTGTTCGTCATCGCCAGCGGCATCACGCTGCTCCAGGTCGCGGCGAACCCCTATGTCGCGGTGGTCGGCAAGCCCGAAACCGCCTCCTCGCGGCTCAATCTGGTGCAGGCGATGAACTCTGCGGGCACCATGCTGGCTCCGATGTTCGGCGCCTATCTGATCCTCGGCCGGTCGAAGGGCGGCACGGCGCAGGGCGAAATCGTGCTGACCCAGGCCGAACGCCTGGCCGACGCCCAGTCCGTGGTCCTGCCCTATGCGCTGGTGGCCGTCGTGCTGGTCGTGCTGGCCGTGGTGATCGCGCGCTTCCCGCTGCCCGACATGGGCACCTCCACCTCGCGGCTTGCCAAGGAGGAACGCAAGCGTCTCTCGCTCTGGTCGCATCGCAATCTGGTGTTCGGCATTCCCGCGATCTTCATCTATCTGATCGCGGAAATCGGCGTTGCCAATCTGTTCGTGAACTTCGTCAGCCAGCCCAGCATCGCCAACCTCACCCATGAGCAGGCGGGCCGTTACCTGACCTTCCTCTGGGGCGGGATGATGGTCGGCCGCTTTGCCGGCAGCGCGATCATGCAGCGCTTCGACGCGGGCAAGGTGCTGGCGGCTTTCTCGATCGGCGCGTTCATCGTGATGATAACCACCGTCTTTGCCCATGGGCCGGTCGCCATGTGGTCGCTGATCCTGGTGGGCCTGTTCCACTCGATCATGTTCCCGACGATCTTCACCCTTGGCATCAAGGGGCTGGGGCCGCTGACGGAAGAAGGATCGGGCCTGTTGATCATGGCGATCGCCGGGGGCGCGCTGGTGGTGGTGCAGGGGTATCTGGCCGACCATTTCGGGTTGCAGACCAGCTTCCTGCTGACGGCGGTGTGCGAGCTTTACATCCTGTTCTACGCGCTGTGGGGGTCGAAGCCGACCCACGCGCTGCCGGATCAGCATTTGGCTTGAAGCTGTCTTGAGCCAATGGAAAAGGCCGGAGCGGACACCCTGCTCCGGTTTTTTTAAGCTCCGTGCTCCTGCGACGGCAGAAGCATGGCGGCCTGTTTCACCGCGCCATCGCGCTCGCCGTATCCTCCAGCGCGAGGTCGACCAGCACCCCCATCGCCTCGGCCGCCGCCGCCGCGTCGCCCGCCGCGATGGCGTCGAACACGCGCACATGGTCGGGGATCGGATTGCGCGGCAGGGCGCGGGAGCGTTGCTTGAACTGGGTCGTCCAGTTGACCGCGGCGCCGATGCTGGCCGACAGCGTCTGCAGCGCATCATTGCCGGTCGCGTTCAATATCGCATTGTGGAAATCGCGGTCCGCCGCCCGCCCGGCCTCGGTCGCCAGCGTATGGCGGCGCATCGCGGCCAGCGCGTCCTTCATCAGCCTGATGTCATCCTTGGTCCGCCGCGTCGCCGCCAGCCGCGCCGCCGCCGGTTCGACAATGGCGCGCAATTCGAACAGGTCGCGGACGAACTGCACATCCGGCTCACCGGCAAAGGCCCAGGCCAGCACTTCGGGATCGAGCAGGTTCCAGCGGTTGCGCGGCAACACCCGCGTCCCCGCTTTGGGCCGGCTTTCCACCAGCCCCTTGGCGGTCAGCACCTGAATCGCCTCGCGATAGGCGCTGCGCGACACTTCCAGTTCCTCGGCAAAGGCGACTTCGCCCGAGAGCACGTCGCCCGGCGCATATTGGCCGGACAAGATCGCCGTCCCCAACTTGTGCGCAATGGCGCCATGCAGCCGCCTGCCGGGCCCACGAGCCTCCTTGGCTGTACCCGCTTCGCCCCCGCCAGCTCCCTTCAAGAGCCGCTTTTCATCAGCCATTCTTGCTCCTCCGACCGCCTTCTTAGCAGTCGATCGGGCAAGGCGAAACACAATCATTGCCTTCCCCGACTTCCTGTAATATGTCGGAGTAATAAGGAGATTCACAGGACGGATAAAGCCCCGTCTTTCGAACCGCCGGGGCAGGCGGGATGGCGCGTGACAATCTTGCGCGCATGAAATGACTGACAATTCGACCTTTTGATGAAATTTAGCCAGCGCCGGCAGAGGCGCGCGGGAGGAGATTTTTTCATGACTTTGCGCCTGTTGCAGCACCGTGCCGACAGCGGTGCCCGTTCCGTCATCGCTGCCCAAGGCGATGCGGCGCATTTTCTTGTCGGTGTTGAGACCATCCGCGCCCTGGCGCTGGACGCCATCGCCAAGGGCGTTTCGCTGACCGAAATCGTCGCCGCCACCGCCAAGGGCGACGCCGTCGACATCGCCGCGGAATATGAGGCTGGCCGCCTGCTCGCGCCGATCGACCATGAGGACGCCGCGCATGTGCAACTGACCGGGACCGGCCTGACGCACCTCGGTTCCGCCGAAGGCCGCGACAAGATGCACCGCGAGGCCGCCTCCGCCGAGACCAAGACCGATTCGATGCGCATGTTCCTGGAAGGTCTGGAAGGCGGCAAGCCCACCCCCGGCGCCGTCGGTCAGCAACCCGAATGGTTCTACAAGGGCGACGGTTCGCAGCTTGTCGGCCCGACCGATCCGCTGACCATGCCCGCCTTCGCCCAGGATGGCGGCGAGGAGCCGGAAATCGCGGGCATCTACATCATCGGTCCTAATGGCCAACCCTATCGCCTCGGCCTCGCGCTCGCCAATGAGTTCAGCGACCATGTGACCGAGCGGCACAATTATCTCTGGCTTGCCCACTCCAAATTGCGTCAGGCGTCGCTTGGCCCGGAACTGCTGGTCGGCCCCGCGCCGGAGCATATCGAGGGCAGCAGCCGCATCCTGCGCAATGGCGAAACGATCTGGGAAAAGCCCTTCCTCTCGGGCGAGGGCAATATGTCGCACAGCCTGAGCAACCTCGAACATCATCATTTCAAATATGAGCTGTTCCGCCGCCCCGGTGATGTGCATGTCCATTTCTTCGGCACGGCTACCCTGTCCTTCACCGACGGCGTGGCGACACAGGAAGGCGATGTGTTCGAAATCCTCGCCGCGCCCTTCACCCTGCCGGTGCGTAATCCGCTCAAGCGCGCCGCGCCGGTCGAAGTGACGGTCCAAGTCCTCTAAGGCGATGGATCCGATCCGCATCGCTATCGTCGGCATCGGCAAGATCGCGCGGGACCAGCATGTCCCCGCGATCCGGGGCAACAGTGCCTTCAGCCTCGCCGCGACCGTCAGCCCGCAGGATGCGGGGCTCGACGGCGTGCCGCATCTCGCCAGCCTCGACGCTTTGCTGGCGGAGGGACCGGCGGTCGACGCCATCGCGCTCTGCACCCCGCCGCAGGTTCGGTACGAGCTGGCGTCGCAGGCCTTGGCGCGGGGCATCCACCTGTTCCTCGAAAAGCCGCCCGGCGCCACGCTGGCCGAAGTGGCCGCGCTCGAAGCACAGGCGGACAAGGTTGGCGTCAGCCTGTTCGCGGCGTGGCATTCGCGCTTTGCTGCGGGCGTAGCTCCGGCTCGCGCATGGCTGGCCGAACGGAAGATCGAAAAAGTGTCCATTGTCTGGCGCGAGGATGTGCGCGTCTGGCATCCGGGGCAGGCATGGATCTGGGAACCGGGCGGGTTGGGCGTATTCGATCCGGGGATCAATGCGCTCTCCATCGTCACCCATATCCTGCCGCGCCCCTTCTTTCTGAGGCAGGCGACGCTGGTGCTGCCCGAAAATCGCGCCGCGCCGATCGCCGCCGATATCGTCTTTCGCGACACGGCGGGCGCGGACATCCACATGGACCTCGACTGGCGCCAGACCGGCCCACAAAGCTGGGACATCATCGTCGAAACCGATGCAGGCATGCTGAAGCTGAGCCAAGGCGGCGCCGTGCTGTCGCTGCCCAGCGGCACCGAGCATGGCGAGGATATCGAATATGCGGGCCTCTACAGCCGCTTCGCCACGCTGATTCGGGGCGGACGGAGCGATGTGGACACAGCCCCGCTGCGGCTGGTTGCCGATGCCTTCCTGCGCGGTCGGCGCGAAACGACCAACGCCTTTTACGACTAATCTCAAGGGAGAGAGGAATGTTGAAAGCCCTGCGCCGCACGACTGCCGCGCTTCTGCTCTGCGCCACCGCGCTCACCGGCGCACAGGCCCAGACCGATGGCAAGCCGACGATGGCGACGATCCATGCCGACAAGCCCGGCCCAACCTATGACAAGGCGATCTTCACCCAGTTTGCCGAGCATCTGGGCAACGGCATTTATGGCGGCCTGTGGGTCGGCAATGACAGGTCGATCCCCAACACCAACGGCTTCCGCAACGATGTGGTCGCGGCGCTGCGCAATCTGTCCGTGCCGATCATCCGCTGGCCGGGCGGCTGTTTTGCCGACGAATATCATTGGCGCGAGGGCATCGGCCCCAAGAAGGACCGCCCGGTCAAGGTCAACACCCATTGGGGCGGCGTGACCGAGCCGAACTCGGTCGGCACCCATGAGTTTTTCGAACTGCTCCGTCAGGTCGGCGCGCAGGCCTATATTGCGGGCAATGTCGGCAACGGCACGCCGCAGGAAATGGCCGAGTGGGTCGAATATATGACCGCGCCCGCAGGCAGCCTAGCCGACCTGCGCGCCAAAAACGGGCATAAGGAGCCGTGGGCCGTCCCCTATTTCGGCGTCGGCAATGAGCTGTGGGGCTGCGGCGGCAATATGCGGCCGGAATTCGCGGCGGACGAAACCCGCCGCTATGCGACCTTCGTGAAGGCGCCGCGCGGCACGAAAATCATGAAGATCGCCTCGGGCGCCAATGTCGACGACTATAACTGGACCGAGACGATGATGCGGGTGGCGGGCGACCGGCTCGATGGCCTGTCATTGCATTATTATGTCCACCCAGCGGGCGGCTGGCCGCCGCGTGCGCCTGCGGTCGATTTTGACGAAACCGGCTGGGCGGATGCTTTGGCGGGCGCGCTCAAGATGGACGAGCTGATCACCAGGCACAGCGCGATCATGGACAAATATGATCCGAACAAGCGCGTCTTCCTGGCGGTCGATGAATGGGGCGCCTGGTATACGCAGGATCCCGGCACGCATCCGGGCTTCCTGCGCCAGCAGAACACGCTGCGCGATGCGCTGATTGCCTCGATCCACCTCGATCTCTTTGCCAAACATGCCGATCGAGTGCGCATGACCGCGATCGCGCAGATGGTGAATGTGCTTCAGGCGATGATCCTGACCGAAGGCAAGAAGATGGTGCTCACCCCCACCTATCATGTCTTCGAAATGTACAAGCCCTGGCAGGACGCCACGGTGCTGCCGATCGACATCGACACGCCCTGGTATCACAAGGACAAGTTCGTGATGCCCGCCGTCAGCGGCTCGGCGGTCAAGGGGAAGGACGGCAAGGTCCATGTCGGCCTGTCGAACCTCGACCCCAGCCAGACCAACATGGTGACGGTGAAGCTGGATGGGTTGAACGCGGCGAGCGTGTCGGGCCGCATCCTGACGGCCCCGGCGATCAATGCGCACAACAGTTTCGACGATCCGCAAGTGGTGAAGCCCGCCGCCTTCACCGGCGCGCAGGTGAACGGCGGCACGCTGACCGTCGCCTTGCCGCCCAAATCGGTGGTGGTGCTGGAACTGCAATAAAGCCCTTGGAGCGGGCGGAGGGTGGAATGGCCGCCCGCTCCATCCTTTTTAGGGGTTCCGTGTTCCTGCGAAGGCAGGAACCCAGTTGAAACGGCGGAACTGGGCTCCTGCCTTCGCAGGAGCACATGACGCCCAGAACCGCTGTCGAAGAGAGTCCGCATGGCGCTGTCAAATATGTTGAAAATGGCGAGCCTCGCCCTCCTCGCCTGCGCGAGCATCGCGGGGGCTGAGACGCTAAACAGCCGCCTTACGGGCGACCTGACGCCGACCCACGACCCCGTCATCATCCGCGAGGGCGACAGCTATCACGTCTTCAGCACCGGCCACGGCCAGCGCCTGATCGAAACCCGCACCTCGCCGGATCTGATCTACTGGACAGCGGGCGATCCGGTCTTCACCGCGCTTCCGGCATGGGCGACCAGAGCGATCCCCAGCAGCGACGGCATGTGGGCGCCCGACATCAGTTTCGTGAACGGCCGCTACCGGCTCTATTATTCGGTTTCGACCTTCGGTTCGAACCGTTCCGCCATCGGCCTCGCCACCAGTCCGACGCTCGATCCAAAGGCGCCGAACTATGGCTGGCGCGACGAGGGGCTGGTGGTGATGTCGACCAAAGCGGACGATTATAACGCCATCGACCCCAATTTCGTCATCGACCGCGAAGGCCGCCACTGGCTGACGCTTGGCAGCTTCTGGACCGGCATCAAGCTGTTCGAACTGAACAGGAAAACGGGGAAACCGTTGCATCCCGGCGAAAAGCCGATCTCCATCGCCCGCCGCCCCGCGCCAGCAGGCGGTCCGGCTCCGGTCGAGGCGCCGTTCATCGTTGATCACGGGGGCTATTATTGGCTGATGGCGTCCTACGACTATTGCTGCAAGGGCGTGAACAGCAGCTATTATACCGTGATCGGCCGGTCGAAGGCGATCACCGGCCCCTATCTGGGCAAGGATGGCAGCCCGATGATGCAGGGCGGCGGCACCATCTTCCTGCGCGCCGACCTTCAGGAACAGCAGCGCTGGCGCGGCCCCGGCCATGCGGGCTGGCTGCATGACCGGGATGGCAAGGAGTATGTCGTCTACCACGCCTATGACAAGCAGGCGAACGGCGCGCCCACGCTCAGGATCGCGCCGGTTCGCTGGGGTGCGGATGGCTGGCCCGTTGCAGATTATTGACAACTCGCCCTCACCCTTTCCCTCTCCCAGCGGGAGAGGGAGGGAGGCGCGAAGCGCCGGAAGGGTGAGGGCGACCCAAGAGGAGAGCTTTGAATGAACCCCATGAACCGCCGCCACTTCCTCGCTGGAACAGCCGCGTTGTCCGCAACACCACTCATTGCGCGCGCCGCCCAGCCAGCGCAACCTGCCCCGGTCCCGGTCAACCCGCTGGTGAAGCAGCGCGCCGACGCGCAGGTCTTCCGCCATGAAGACGGCTATTATTATCTCACCGGCTCCGTCCCCGAATATGACCGGCTGGTCCTGCGCCGATCGAAGACCCTGGCGGGCCTGACCACCGCCGAGGAACGCGTCCTCTGGCGCCATGAGAAGACCGGCCCGCTGTCGGGCTTCATCTGGGCGCCCGAACTGCACAGGATCGACGGGAGGTGGACCCTATATTTCGCCGCCGGTCCCAGCGGCGGCGGAGAGGATGTGTTCCGTATCCGCACCTATGCCGTGGTCTGCGATGGCCCCGACCCGATGACCGGCAAATGGACCGTCCTTGGCCAGTTCCAGGCGCCCTGGGACAGCTTCAACCTCGACTCCACCAGCTTCGTCCATTGCGGCCAGCGCTATTTAGCCTGGGCGCAGCGCGAGCCGGGGATCGAGACCAACTCCAACCTCTATATCGCCCCGCTGGCATCACCGCTGAAACTGGCGGCCAAGGCCACGCGCCTCACCATTCCGACGCTCGACTGGGAAATAGGCGGCTACAAGGTGGCCGAAGCCCCCGCCGTCCTCCACCGCAACGGCCGCCTGTTCATGACCTATTCGGCCAGCGCCACCGATGCGCGTTATTGCCTCGGCCTGCTCACGGCGGACGAAAATGCCGACATCATGGACCCCAATGTCTGGGTGAAGTCGCCGCAGCCGGTGTTCACCACCTGCAAGGAAACCAGCGTCTACGGCCCCGGCCACAACAGCTTCACCGTGGACGAAAAAGGCCGCGACATCCTCGTCTATCATGGCCGCGACTATGCGGCGATCAAGGGCGATCCGCTGTTCAACCCCGACCGCCATACCCGCATCCAACGCCTCTATTACAAGGCCGACGGCGCGCCCGATTTCGGCGTCCCCGTCGGCAACGGCCCACTGCCCGAGCGCTTTGCCTCCGCCGCCGATCCGAAGCTGCTGCTCGCCCATGAGGGCACCCGCCTGATCGCGGGCAATCCGTCTTTGCCCGCCACCCAGTTCCGCCAGACCGCAGGCCGTGCGGGGCCGCAGAGTGTGATGTTGTCCCCCATATTGCTGCCCGATCATTATCTGGTCGCGGCCAGGGACGGTTCCGTCGCCCTTACCAGGGACGACCGCAGCGCCGACTTCGCGATGCGCAGCCAGTTCGTCCGATTCCCCGACGACAAATCGGGCACGGTCCGCTTCGTATCGATCGCCGTCACCGGCAAGGCGCTCGGCTTGGCGAATGGGCAGGTCCGCCTCGTCGGCAGCCGCGACGCTGCTGCGCGTTGGATTGCCGACTGACCCACTTCTAAGTCTGACAAATAAAAGGAATAAATCTGTCTCCCTTCTCGGGGGACGGCTTCTTCATGCTGGCGCCATCCCGCATGAACCTCCATTTTTCGGGCTGAGACAAATTTGCCACAAGCGGATATTTTTTCTTAAGCAGCGGCACAGATTCCCTCTTGCCTTCTATTACTCCGAGAAATAATTAGTCTGAGTAATTCCAGTGCCCAACGCACCCAAATCTCCAAGGGGAGGATCAACCATGGCCATGAAGCCAGTCGCTTTCACGTCTGCATCCCTGCTCGCCCTTATGCTGGCGGGCGCCGCCCACGCCCAGTCTGAGGCCGCACCGCAGGCCGTCCCGCAGCAGGACGAAACCAATGACATCGTCGTCACCGGCGTCCGCGCCTCGATCGTCGGCGCGCTCAACGTCCGCAAGGAATCGACCCAGATCGTCGATTCGATCGTTGCGGAAGATGTCGGCAAACTGCCGGACAATAATGTGGTCGAGGCGCTCCAGCGCGTCACCGGCATTCAAGTCACCAACCGCACCGGCGGCGAAGCGGCGGCGATCTCGATCCGCGGCCTGCCCGATGCGCTGACCACCCTCAACGGCCGCAACATCTTCACCGCCGCCGGCCAGTCCTTCCAGTTGCAGGATGTGTCGGCCAACCTCGTCAAGCGCGTCGACGTGTTCAAGACCCGCTCCGCCGACCAGATCGAAACCGGCCTTGCGGGGCAGGTCGATGTCGAAACCCGGCGCCCGTTCGACTTTAACGGCTTCGCCATTTCCGGCCTTGCCCGCGGCATCTACAATGAGCAAGCCGACAGCTATAATCCGAACGTGGCGCTGCTGGTCAGCGACCGCTGGGAAACCGGCATTGGCGACATCGGCCTATTGGTGAACGGCAGCTACAGCCGCACCAAATATCGCGACCAGACCGTAACGGCAGGCGCCTTCGTGCCCTTCGCGACGATGACGCCGCCCGCCGGAACGGGCCTGACGGCTTTCCAGCGCATCTTCCCGGTCGGCCGCGACCCGATCACCGGAGAATTCGGCCGGGCGCCGGCGCTGGGCGCGTGGGATCCCGGCCTCAACAGCGGCCTTTCGACGGCGGCCGGCGCGACGATGGACGTCAACGGCGTCGAAACGCCCTATTATCTGTCGCGCGACGCGGCCTTCAGCTCCGATCTCTACGGCAAGCGCGAGCGCCCCTCCTTCAACATCGCGCTGCAATGGGCGCCCAACAGCAGCTCGGTCTACACCGCCGAGGTCTTCTATGCGGGATTCCGGGGCGAGACGTTCAACAGCTTGCAATTCAGCTTCGTCGACTATTGGGCCAACCCGCAAGCGCCCACGCTCTATGACGGCACCAACATCGTCAAGGCGCGCACCGCGAACAGCGTCTATGGCTTCAACAGCGGCGACTTCACCAAGACCAGCACCGACAGCTTCGTCTATGCGTTGAACGGCAAATGGGATCTGGGCGATCGCGGCAAGATCATCGGTGACATCGCCTATCAGACCAGCAAGGTGAAGACCTCCTTCCTCGCCATGCGGACGGATCGCGTCGCGAACTCGATCGACGTGGATTTCAACGCGGGCGGCGGCATCCCTTCCTATCATTTCGACGATGACAGCCTGCTGGCCGATCCCGGCGTCTGGAACGTCGCCCAGCTTTACGACAATGCCAATCGCGACAAGGGCAGCGCCATCACCGGCACGCTCGACGGCTATTATAGCTGGGACGAAGGCTTTCTGCGCCAGATCAAGGCAGGCATCCGCATCGACCAGCGCAAGGCGTCGACCGCCGTGCGTACCCAGGATGCCGGTGGCCCGCTGGTCCGGACCACGCTGACCGGGCTGGGCGAAGGCGCCGCCTTCACCAATTCCGACTTCTATCAGGGCCGCGCCGATGTGCCGTCCAGTTGGACCCTGGCCAATGGCTATTGGCTGTATGACAATGCCGACACCGTCCGCGGCCTTTATGGCCTGAAGACATCCGACCAGCTCGCGCTGCAAAAGACGTTCGACATCGATGAAAGCACCATCGCCATGTATCTGCAGGCCGATGGCGAGGTGTCGATCTTCGGCCGCCCGCTGAAATTGCAGGCGGGCGTGCGCTATGTGACGGTCGACACCGATTATAATTTCTTCGACCGTTACAATGGCGGCGCACAGACCCGCGTGTCGTCTGGGTCGGACCGCTTCCTGCCCAGCTTCACCGCGCGCTACGAGATTTTCGACAATCTGCGCCTGCGCTTCAACTATGGCGAAACCCTGCGCCGTCCGAATTTCAGCGACATCAACCCCAATTACAACCTGACCGGCGACCTCACCAATGTCGGCTATGGCAGCGGCACGGCGGGCACGGCGACGCTCAAACCCACCCATTCGAAGAATTTCGACGTGGCGCTGGAATGGTATTTCGAACGCAACAGCGCCATCACGCTGACCGGCTTCCGTCGCGAGATTCAGGGTCTGGTCGTGCCGCTGACGGTTCAGGAATATATTCCGAACAACGGCATCGTCGCCGGCGCGACGAACAATTTCGCCATCACCCGTCCGGTCAACGCATCGAACGGCGTGCTGAAGGGGCTGGAACTGGGCCTGACCTATTTCCCCAGCTACCTGCCGGGACCGCTCAATGGCCTGGGCTTCGTGGGCAGCGTCACCGTACTGGATTCCAAGCAGAATATTCCGGAAACCAACTCGGCGGGCGTCGTCACCGGCGAATCCACCTCATCCTTCTTCGGCGTGTCGGACCTCAGCTACAACGCGACGCTCGCCTATGATAACGGCCCGATCGGCGCGCGCCTGTCCTATATCTGGCGCAAGGAGTTTCTGGCGAACAACGAAGCCCGCCTGTTCGCCAACCCGATCGGCGTGTGGCGCAACCCCGAAAAGAGCCTGGACCTTCAGCTCACCTGGAACGTCAACGACCGTCTGGGCGTGACCTTCGACGCGGTGAACCTGACCAAGTCGAAGCAGCAGACCTATTACAAGTTCGAGGATGTCGGCGGCCCCGATCAGTTCAACCTCGGCACCACTCTGCTGGCGCGCACCTTCGCGCTGGGCGTCCGCTACACGTTCAAGTGAGAGCGGCCGATAAATGAGTGCCCGATGGGATGCGGTGTCTCCTCACCGCATCCCATTTCCATGGCGGCCGATCCGGGACCCTCTCCATCCCCGGACCGGCCGCCATTTTGTTTGTGACGACAGGGGGAGTGGAAAGATACGCGCTTTGGCGAAAGCCCTGCTGGCAGGGCGCGACGCTGATCGCGACCGGAGCCGCCCTGCCCCCTCCCGCGATGGACAATCACCGCATCGCCGTCCAGCGCTTCGGCAACGACGCGCCCTGGTATGAGCGGCGCATCCCCTTCTTCGAATCCGCCGACCCCGGGATCGACGCGGTCCATTATTATCGCTGGACCCTCTTCCGGGCGCACCAGCGCGACCTGGGCGAAGAAGGCTTCATCTCCACCGAGTTCCTGCGATGTCGACTGGCAACGGCATCCCTATGCCCGTCTGAACGACGCCACCGGCTTCCATCTGGCCGAGGGGCGCTGGCCCGCCGTCCGCACCGGCAAGGTCTGCCTGCTCCTGACCCAGCCAAGCGGCAAGGCGACCCGGCTTGTCGAGTTCAAGCTGTTCCCGGACTAGGCGCCGGCTTTAGGAAATTACTCAGGAAAGTGGCGGAGAGGGAGGGATTCGAACCCTCGGTACCGTTGCCGGCACGCCGCATTTCGAGTGCGGTGCATTCGACCACTCTGCCACCTCTCCGCAGAAGGTCCAGCGCATGCCGTCCCGGTCGAGCGGCGGCCATTAGCGAATGATTTCACCCTTGCCAAGCAGCGACGAGCATTTTTCTTGTTTCGCACCACAAGCATCCTAAATTGCGTCATATGAACGACATGAATCAGATTTTCGGACCCGATGTTACCGCCCCGCCGATCGTCCACGCCCGCTTCAGCATCGGTGACGTGGTGCAGCACCTGCGCTTCGGTTTTCGCGGCGTGGTGTTCGATATCGATCCGGTTTTCGCCAATAGCGACGAATGGTATCAGGCCATTCCCGAAGAGGCGCGGCCGGACAAGGACCAGCCCTTCTACCATCTGCTCGCTGAGAATGACGAAAGCAGCTATGTCGCCTATGTCAGCCAGCAGAATCTGATCGCGGACGACAGCGAGGAACCTGTCGACCATCCCGCCATTTCCGACATGTTCGGCACCTATGCGAACGGCAAATATCAGCTACGCCCGCTCCATCGCCATTAAGGGCGGCATCAAGGCGGGCCGGGCGCTGCTCGGGCTCGCCCTGCTGCTCGCGCCGGGCGGACTGGTGCAGGCCGCACCGCCGCTTCCAGCATCGGCGCTCAAGGTCAATCCCGATCCCGCCTTCCCCTTTTCGCGAGAGATCGAGGCCTTCGCCAAGGCCAATGAGGCGGGACCGGCCGTCACCGACGCCACGCTGTTCCTGGGTAGTTCCAGCATCCGCCTGTGGGACATAAGCGGCAGTTTTCCGGATGTCGGCACGGTCAATCGCGGCTTTGGCGGCGCGACCACGCCGGATGTGCTGCGTTATTACAAGCGCCTGCTGCCCAAGGCCAAGCCGCGCTCCATCCTGGTCTATGTCGGGGAAAATGATCTGGCCGCCGGAGCCGCCCCGGCCGAGGTCGCGAACAATATCCTGACCCTGCTGAGGCAGCTTCGCACCGATTATCCCAAGGCGCATATCGCCTATCTGTCGCTCAAGCCCAGCCCGATCCGCTGGACGCTCTGGCCGAAAATGGCGGCGGTCAACATGACGGTGGCGGCGCGGGCGCGCGTGACCCGCTTCGATTATCTGGATGTCGGCCGCGTGCTGCTGGCGGCTGACGGCCTGCCCGATGCATCCCTGTTCCGCCCCGACGGGTTGCATATGAACCCACGCGGCTACACGCTCTGGACCAAGCTGGTCGACGCCTATCTGGACGAGGCCGCCGCCGCCGACCTCAGGCCCATTTCTCCCTCCTGAGCACTTTCCGATTGATCCACGCTCAAGCAACATTATTACCGGACGTTGATAAAACAGCCGCAGGCAAGGGGACAGACCAGTGACAAGTGATTCGGCCAAGGCGGCCCCGATGGCGGAGCTGACGCTTCGCGGCGTCATATTGGGCGCGCTGATCACCTTGCTGTTCACCGCGGCGAACGTCTATCTGGGGCTGAAGATCGGCCTGACCTTCGCCACGTCCATCCCGGCGGCCGTCATTTCCATGGCGGTGCTGCGGCTGTTCGCGACCGGCACGATCCTGGAAAACAACATCGTCCAGACCATTGCCTCGGCCGCCGGCACGCTGTCCGCGATCATCTTCGTGCTGCCGGGGCTGGTGATCATCGGCTGGTGGCAGGGTTTCCCCTATTGGCTCAGCGCCTTCACCATCGCGCTGGGCGGCATATTGGGCGTCATGTATTCGGTGCCGCTTCGCCGCGCGCTCGTTACCGGCTCCGACCTGCCCTATCCCGAGGGCGTGGCCGCTGCCGAAGTGCTGAAAGTGGGCGCAGGCTCCCGCGAAGGGCTGGAGGAGAATAAGCGCGGCCTTGCCGCCATCATCGCCAGTTCGGTCGCTGCCGCCGCCTTCGCGATCCTCGCCAAGACCAGGCTGATCGCGGAGGAAGCCGCCACCTTCTTCAAATTCGGCGCGGGCGCCTCCAGTGTCTCCACTAGCTTTTCCATGGCGCTGATCGGCGTCGGCCATCTGGTCGGCCTGTCGGTGGGCGTCGCCATGTTCTTCGGCCTGCTGATAAGCTGGGTCGGCCTCGTCCCCTATCTCACCGCCCCGCTTCCCGCGGGCGCGGACCTTTCGGAACTGGTCGGCACCACCTTCCGCATGAAGGCGCGCTTCATCGGCGCGGGCACGATCGGCGTGGCGGCGATCTGGACCCTGCTCAAGATCCTTGGCCCCATCATCAGCGGCATCCGCTCCGCCCTCGCCGCCGCCAAGGTCCGCAAGGCGGGCAATGCAGGCCTGCTCGACATCACCGAGCGCGATCTGCCGATCGGCATTGTCGGCGGCACCATTCTCGCCTCGCTCATCCCCATCGCCATCCTGCTCTGGGTGTTCGCGCAGGGCGGGCCGATCGCACTCAACCCCGTGCCGATCATTGCGCTGACGCTGGCCTATATATTGGTCGCGGGCATCGTCATCGCTTCGGTCTGCGGCTATATGGCGGGCCTGATCGGCGCGTCGAACAGCCCGATCTCGGGCGTCGGCATCCTCGCCGTGCTGGGCGCATCGCTGATCCTCGCGGCGATCTACGGCTCGGGCGGCGACCCCAAGCAAAGCCAGGCGCTCATCGCCTATGCCCTGTTCACGACCGCGATCGTCTTCGGCGTCGCGACCATCTCCAACGACAATTTGCAGGACTTGAAGACCGGCCAGCTTGTCGGCGCGACCCCCTGGAAACAGCAGGTCGCTCTGGTCCTTGGCGTGATCTTCGGCGCCCTGGTGATCCCGCCGGTGCTGGACCTGCTCAACAGCGCCTTCGGCTTCGCAGGCGCGCCGGGCGCCAAGGCGAGCGCCCTCCCCGCCCCGCAGGCGGCGCTGATCTCGGCTCTGGCCAAGGGCGTGCTGGGCGGCGATCTCGACTGGAAGCTGATCGGCTTCGGCGCGGGGATCGGCGTGGTCGTCGTCGCCATCGATGAGCTGCTGGGCAAGGCGGGCAAGCTGCGCCTGCCGCCGCTCGCCGTCGGCATGGGCATCTACCTGCCCATGGCGCTGACCCTGCTGATCCCGGTCGGCGCGGCGATTGGGCATTTCTACAACCGCTGGGCGCTGCGCCAGTCCAACCCCGAATTTGCCGAGCGCATGGGCGTGCTGATGGCGACCGGCTTCATCGTGGGCGAAAGCCTGTTCGGCGTCGCCTTCGCCGGGATCGTCGCGGCGACAGACAGCGACGCGCCGCTGGCACTGGTGGCGGAGAACCCCTGGGCTGTGGTGCTTTCGGTGATCGCCTTCTTTGGCGTGATTGCGACGCTTTACGGGAGGCTAAGGCATTGGGCTAGCGCCCCGCTGGGGTGAAGCTGCCATTAAGCCCCTCCCCTTCAGGGGAGCGGTTGGGGTGGGGGAGTGCCCCATAGGCCGAGTTTGCGCGTGGAGCACGCCCCCACCCCTCAATCCCCTCCCCTGAAGGGGAGGGGAGGACTCACGCATCCGCAACTGACGATTTTCGGCCAAATCCTATGCGTCCTGGAATCCAACAAAAAGGGGGCCGCCCCAAGGCAGCCCCCTTCTCAATCCCATTCCGCCGGATCAGAAGTTGAACCGGATGCCGCCCGTATAGCGGCGGCCAAAGCGCTCCCACTCGATCGTTTGGTTGCTGGTGTTGGGCGCCTGCACACCGCTTGCGCGCAGCAGGCTGCCCGGATCGGAGAAGCGGCGGCCCGGATGGTTGAGCAGGTTCGACGCGTCGAAATAAATTTCGAAATTCTTCGTCACCGCATAGCGCGCCGAGAAATCCAGCTCGTCGTCCGAGTCCCAATAAGTGTCGCCGCCATCGGCCAGCGAACCGACCGTATCCAGCCATTTGCTGCGGTTCTGATATTGCAGGCGGATCGACAGGCCATATTTCTCGTAATAGCCGCCGATATTGTAGACGAAGTCCGACGTGCCGGGCAGGCGGAGCGTGCGGCCGGGCAGATTCACCTTGCTATTGTTAAGCGTAACATTGGCCGACACGCCGAAGCCGCCGAGGAATTCGGGCAGGCCCAGGCTGTCCGTCCATGGCTCAAGCTGCAACTGCGCGGCCGCTTCCAGGCCGTAGATGCGGCCCGAACCGCCGTTGACCAGGCCGCTGAACCTGTAGCCCGAACGATCGATGCCATTGCTGTTGAGCGCGCTCGAATTGAAAGTGCGTGAAGAGGTGTAGAGGAAATCCTCGATCTTCTTGTAGAAGGTGCCGATCATCAGATAGCCCTGCGGACGCAGATACCACTCGAAATAGGCGTCGACGCCATAGGCGCGCTCGGGCTTGATCGCCGGATTGCCGCCGGAAATCGTCTCGTTGCTGTCGTTGACGACGACATTGGGACGCAACTGGTCATAGTCTGCGCGGGCGGCGCCGCTGTTGAAGGAGAGGCGCAGCTTCTTCGTGTCGTCGATATTATAATTGATGTGCAGGCTGGGGAAGGCCAGCGTCTGCGTGGCTTCCGCCGTGACGAGACCGCTGACGCCCGCAACGGTGCCGACGGCCGAACCACGGTTCTTGATATGCTCGACGCGCACACCGCCGATGACCGAACCCCAGTCGTACCGGAATGTGCCCATCAGGAAGCCGGCAAGGATTTCCTCCCGCACGTCATAATTATTGCCGGTGTTCGGCGCGAAGGAGAAGGCAGCCTGGGCCGCTTTCGATGCGGCGCGCATCTTGTCCGTGTCGAAATAATGGAAGGTGTAGCCCATCGGGATCTCGCCCAGGAATTTCTGGTCGAGCGAGAACTGGTTATAGTCGGTGGGCATGATCGTCGCGGCCTGCGCGGCGGTCAGCGTGATCTGCTGTTCGTCGGCTATTTTGGTGCGGCGGTCATACTGGATGCCCGCCTTCAGCGTGGCATGCTCCAGCTCGCGCGCCAGCACCAAGCGACCGGTATAGGCCTTGGTCGTGTCGACCGCGTCCAGCACGGTGAAGCCCGAGAGCGGCTTGGTGAAGCTGTCGACGTCCGTGACCTGCGCACCGGCGGTGTAGCGTGTCGGGCTGGCGAGTTGCAGCGTGCGGTAAAGCGTCAGGCGCGACAGGTTCGGGTCGGAAAAATCATAGGCGACGGTCGGCCGCAGGTTGCGCGTGCTGGGGCTGTCCCAGGTCGCTTCACCGACGACCGAGCGGTCATCCTTCGATTCGGTGTAGTTGCCGACCCAGCTCAGCTTCCAGCCGTCGGCAAATTCATGGTCGCCCGCCAGCGTGTTGGTGAAGACCGACTGGCGGAAGGCACGCAGGGTCGAGCGCTGACGGATGTCGATGCCGTAGACCGTGCCCTGTTGCGGCGTGTTGCCGATGCAGATGTCGGCATAGCCGCTGTTGGTCGGCGTCGCGTTCGGCGTGATCGCGCAGGCCGCCGAGGAGGTCGAGCCGTCGCTCTGGCGGTCGTCCAGATCGAAGCGGTAATTGTCCCGCGCCTCGTCATCGGTGAAGATGGTGTAGATCGAACGCAGCGAGACCGTGTTCTGCGCGTCCGGCTTCCAGTCGACCCGGCCCGAGACGGACCAGTTCTTGCGGGTCAGGCGATACAGCTTGTTCTCGGCCTCGTGCGCCCAGAAACGGGTCTCGTTGCCGGGCCGGCTATCCTGTGCCCCTACCCGCTCATAATCGGTCTCGAAATTGTCGGTGACCATGTTGCGTTCATAATAGCTGCCCGACAGCAGCACGCCGATCTCCCCGATGCTGGTCTGGAAGCGGTTGGAAACGACCAGCGCCCCTTCATATTCCCGCTTGTCGCCAAGCTCGGCAAAGCCAAGGCCGCCCTTGCCCGCCAGATGGAAGCCGTCATAATCGAAGGCCGACCGGGTGATGACGTTGACATTGCCCGCAACCGTTTCGCCCGGCATGTCGGGCGTCACCGCCTTGGACACGATGATCTTGCCCGCGATGGCGGACGGGATGGAATCGAAGCGAGCGTCGCGACCTTCCGGGCTCACCACGTTGATGCCGTCGAACGACAGGGTGGTCCAGGTCTTGGGCGCGCCGCGCAGGTTGATGTAGCGGGCCTGACCCTGGTCGCGCTCGACGCTGATGCCGGGCAGGCGGCTGGCGGCCTGGGCGATATTCTGGTCGGGCAGGCGGCCCACGGAATCGGACGCGGCGACCGTGACCAGAGAATCGCTGTTCTTCTGGATTTCCAGCGCGGCGGCTTCGGATTCAGCGATCGGGCGGGTGCCGGTGACGACGATCTGGCCCATATCCTCTTCAGCGGCGGGCGCCGCCATTGCGGGTTGGGCCATGGCGTCGGACGATGCCACGCCCAGCCCGCAATACCGCATGCCAGGCTCAGGCGAACGAATGTGGCGCCGGCGCGGCGCCGGGCGAATTTATGCTGCATGATATCCCCCTGTTGGAACAGCCCTGTCGAAATGGCTTGGCGGGGCACCTAGGGCGGCAGGAATACAACCAGATGAAATTATGGTGACAGATCAGTGACATATGGACCAATATTTGCGCCTGTCCCGTCACATCCCTGTCATGGAGCATGTCCAGGAAGCATCTCGAAACGGGGGGGGAATCCATGACCAGATGCTCATTTGCCGGGCTTTGCGCCGTCCTTCTGCTCGGCGCCTGCGCCACCACGGCGACCGAACCGCCCTTGGCCCAGCGCATCGCCAACGCCACTCCCGCCGTGAACGTCACGGCACGGGGGGAAACAGCACCCGTCGGCACGGCCAATGCCGATGCGGCGGACGATCCGGCGATCTGGCGCAACGCCGCCGACCCTGTGCAGAGCCTGATCGTCGGCACCGACAAGAAGGCCGGGCTTTATGTCTATGGCCTCGACGGCAAGACCCGCGACTTTCTCGACGCGGGACGGGTCAACAATGTCGACCTGCGCGACAATGTGACGATCAACGGCCGGAACGGCATCCTCGTCGTCGCCAGCGACCGCAATGATGTGACGAATGCCAGGCTCGCCCTCTTCCGCCTCGACCCCGCCACCGCCCGGCTGACGACGCTCGGCAAGGTCGATGCGGGCAAGGGGGAGGCCTATGGCATCTGCCTCTATGGCGCGCCGGAAGCGACCTACGCCTTCGTCGTGCTCAAGGACGGCACGGTGAACCAGATCGCGCTCGAAACCTCGGGCGCCGCGCCGACCGGCAGGATCGTCCGGACCATGAAACTCGGCACCCAGTCCGAAGGCTGCGCGGTCGATGACCGCACCGGCATCCTCTATGTGGCGGAGGAAGATGTCGGCCTCTGGCGCTTCGACGCCCGGCCGACCGGCCCGGCCGCGCCGACGAAGATCGCGGCGGCGGACGGCAAGAACCTTGTCATGGATGCCGAAGGCGTCGCCATCGCGCCCATGGGCGAGAAAGACGGCTATGTCCTCGTCTCCAGCCAGGGCGACAACGCCTATGTCGCCTATCGCCTGAGCGACGACGGCTATGCCGGCCGATTCCGCGTGGTCGATGGCGCCATTGGCGGGTCGGAGGAAACCGACGGCATCGACCTGATGCTGGGGGATTTCGGGCCGAACTATCCCGGCGGGCTGTTCGTGGCGCAGGACGGCCACAACGCCACGGCGGCCCAGAATTTCAAGCTGGTCGCGTGGGACGACATCGCCAGGGCGCTCGGCATAGCCCGCTAAAGGCACCCTCCCTTCGGCGGGGTCGGGGGATGGCCTTTAAGGCCCACCCCCTACTTTCGTCGCCATTGCGCTCCCGTGCCAACAGCGCGACAATCTCCCAAAAGTCCGGGGAGAGTAGGATGCCCATCACAGAAAATTACCGCGCCAAGACCATGACCGCCGCGCAGGCGGCCGCGCTGGTCCCCGACGGCGCGAAGATGGTCGTCGGCCTCGCCGTCAGCTACCCGCCTGCCTTGATGGACGCGCTGGCCGACCGCGTCCGCTCCGGCGACCTCACCAATGGCACGCTCTACTGCATGCTCGCCTGCGCCAGCGCGAGCCAGTCGATCCTCTCGCCCGACCTCAGCGACCGCATCCGCCATGTCAGCCTCTTCCATGGCGGCGTCGAGCGCAACACGGACGCCCTGCGCGCCGGCACCACGCACAATCTTGTCGAGACGCTTCCCGTCCAGTTCCACCAGATTCCCCGCGTCCTGACCGAACATCTTCGCGTCGACACGCTGTTCGTCACCGTCTCGCCAATGGACGCCGACGGCTGCTTCAGCCTGGGCACCAACACCGACTATGCGCTGATGGTCGCGCGCAGCGGCGCCCGGCTGATCGTCGAGGTCAATCCCGCCATGCCCTATGTCCATGGCGACTGCAAAATCCCGCTCTCGGCAGTCACGGCGATCGTGGAAAACCACGCCCCGCTGGTGCAGATCCCGCCCCTGCCGCGCACCGCCAATGACGAAGCGATCGGCGCCATCATCGCGGAGATGGTGGGGGACGGCGCCTGCCTGCAAATGGGCATCGGCGCCGTGCCGGACGCGGTCTGCGCCGCGTTGATGGATCATCGGCAGCTCGGCATCCACACCGAACTGCTCACCCCCGGCCTCGTCAGCCTGATCAAGGCGGGCGTGGTCGACAACAGCCGGAAAAGCATCCATCCGGGCCGCTCGGTCTTCACCTTCGCCATGGGCGACCAGGGGCTTTACGACTTCCTGCATGATAATCCGGCACTGGCGGCGCATCCGGTCGAGCATGTGAACGCACCGCACATCATCGCGCAAAACGACCGGGTGATTTCGGTCAACGCCACCATTCAGGTCGACCTGAGCGGCGCCTGCAATTCCGAATATATGAATGGGCGCCAATATAGCGGCACTGGCGGCCAGCTCGATTTCGTGCGCGGCGCCTATGCGTCGAAGGGCGGCCGGTCGATCATCGCCTGCCACTCGACTGCGGCCAAGGGGACGGTTTCGCGGATCGTGCCCTGGCTCGCTGGGCCGGTGACGACGCCGCGCACCGATACGCATATCGTCGTCACCGAATATGGCTGGGTCGACATGAAGGGCAAGACGCTATCGGAACGCGCCCGCGCACTGATCGGGATTGCTCATCCCGATTTCCGGGAAGAGCTGGAACGGGGCGCGTTTGAGCGGCGGTTGCTGTAGCGCGCTCCAAGAAGAAGGGCGGCAGATCGCTCCACCGCCCCCAATCTCACTTCTTGGCGAACCAGGCCAGCAGCGCGGGCTTGAGCCGTGCCCGCGTCTCGATCCGCGTCTTGATCGCGGCGATGGAGCGATCCACCACCTTGCGCGATTCCGGCGTCAGATACTGGCTCGCATAGCCATCCAGCTTCGTCACCATCGCCGGATCGGCGGAATTGCCGCCCAGCCGCGCGATCGCCTGGGACCGCGCCGACACGTCGATCATCGCCTCATATTGCTGGCGATGCGCCAGCACATAGTCGACCGCCAGCATCGAATGCTCCCCGCCCACGGCGGAGATGATCGCCGCGCTGGTGGTCTTGCCCG
Organism: Sphingobium sp. TB-6; assembly: GCF_012927365.1. NCBI lineage: Bacteria > Pseudomonadati > Pseudomonadota > Alphaproteobacteria > Sphingomonadales > Sphingobiaceae > Sphingobium > Sphingobium sp. TB-6. The sequence continues at coordinate 26,610 of NZ_JABBGL010000023.1, forward strand.
GCTCGTCGGTCATGGCGAGGTCGAGCGCCTTGCCCGCCAGCGCCTCATCCTTCGCGACGCCCAGCAGCGCGAAGGTCGTACTCTTTTCAAGGTCCGTCTTCGCCCCATTGGCGAGGCCACGCAGCTTCTCCCAGGTCGCCGCATCGGCATTTTCCGCGATGATCCGCAGCCAGACATTGCGCAGCGGCCCATCCAGCGCCGCCGGATTGCCCGCCAGCGCGGCAAAGCGCTTGTTCGCCTCGGCCACCACGGCCTTGTCGCCCATGCCGCCCAGCGTCGACACCAGCGCCGAACGCAGCACCGGCACCTGCGGATTTTCACCCGGCTTCGCGTCGAAGCCGACGGTCGCCAGCACTGGACTGAGCTTCTTCGAGGCATAGGCCGCGACCCGCGCCTGCGCCGCCTTGTCGCTCTCCAGCATGCTATGCGCGCTGTCGAGATAGCCCGGCACCTCGGCCAGCACGGCTGGGCTGGCATTGACGGGCACGGCGTCGATCAGGTCGAGCGCCAGACCCATGGGCTGGTAGCCGCCCAGCCCCAATTGGAAATTATCCGCCAACAGGCCGATCTGATCCATGGAGGCGAGCTTGGTGAAGTCCTTCGCCAGCGCCTTGACGTTCGTTTCCGGATAGAGCGAGCGATAATAGCCCGTCTGCCCCGCATTGATCACATAAGCGCCGCAACCGGGCAGCGTGACCTGCGCGCTGCCATTGAGGATCAGTTGCTGCTGGGTTCCGCCGATGGTCTGGGCCATGACCGGCACATTCCAGCGAAGCGGCGTCTTGTCCTTGCGATCGCGGCTGAACTCGCCTTGGCTCAGCGACAGCAGGGTCGAACCGCCCTGGCATTGGGCCGAGTCCACCTTCACCAGCGGAATGCCCGGCTGGCTGGTGAAGTCATGCGCGATGCCGACCACGCCCTTGGCGCCCGCGCCCTCGACCGCCTTCCAAAGATCGTCGGTCACGGTGTTCCCATAGGCATGCTGCTTCATATAGGCGCGGATGCCCGAGCGCCACGCATCCTCCCCGGCAAAGCCCTCCAGCATGGTGATGACCGCCTCACCCTTTTCATAGGTGATGTCGTCAAAGGCCTGATTCACCTCATCGACGGTATGGATCTTCTGGAGGATCGGATGGGTCGTCACCAGCGAATCGAGGCTCATCGCGCGCTCGCGGCCGTTGACGCGGGAGAGCAGCATTTCCCATTCGGGGTTCAGCTTGTCCGTGACCTTGGTCGCCATCCAGCTTGCAAAACCTTCGTTCAGCCAGAGATCGTCCCACCAGGCCATGGTGACGAGGTCGCCAAACCACTGGTGCGCCATTTCATGCGCGACGATGGAGTAGATCACCCGACGCGTGCTTTCGGAGGTAAAGCGCGGATCGACCAGCAGTGCGCGTTCGAAGGTGAAGATCGCGCCCCAATTCTCCATGGCGGAGAAGAACTGGCTCTGTCCCGGCCCGGCGACGTTATCCAGCTTGGGCAGCGGGAAGGGCACGCCGAAATAGTCGTTATAATAAGGCAGGATCGCCGCCGACGCGTCGAGCGCCAGTTGCGCCTTGTCGGTATTGCCCTTGCCGGTGATCACGCCGACTTCGGTCGCGCCTGCTTGTTTTGTGGCGCGCTCCAGCTCGCCCAGGCCGAAGAATAGCAGATAGGAGGACATTTTGGGGGAGGTGCCGAAAGTGACCAGCTTCCTGCCGCCGGCCGCATCGGTGCTGCTCTTGACCGGCATGTTGCTGACCGCAAGCTGATCGGCGGGGATGACGGCGCTCAGGTCGAAGGTCGCCTTGTAGCTCGGTTCGTCGAAGCTCGGCACGAAGCGGCGGGCATCGGGCGCCTCGAACTGGGTGAAGAGGGCACGCTTCGCCTTGCCGTCATTGTCGGTATAGTCGAGCGCGAACAGGCCGTTCGCCTGCGTGTTGATGATGCCCGCATAATCGATGGCGAGCTTGTAGCTGCCAGGCTGGACCGGCTTGCCGAAATCGAAGGTCACGGTCTGCGCATCGGCGTCGACCTTGGCGGTTCCCTTCACCGCCTTGCCCTTTGCGGGGGTGAGCGTGACGCCGCTCACCGTCAGATCGGCGGCGTTCAGCACCAGCGCGGGCATGGCCTGCGCCACGGTGATGTCGATCGTCACCTTGCCGGTGAATTTGAGGTTCGCCGCATCGGGCGTGACCTGAATCGCATAATGGCTGGGCGCGGCGCCACGCGGCAATTGGGTGGTGACGCCGGCAGCGGGGCCGGCAGGCGCCGTCTGCGCCAAGGCCGGCACCGCCATGGCAAGGGGCGCAGCCGCCAGCATCAGCGGAAGAATCTTCGAAAAGGACATGAGGTTCGCAACTCCGACACGTTGGAACGGCGCGGCGAAGGGCGCGCGCCATGATGACAGGGGGATCGGCTGTTTCGGCCTGTCGGTCAAGCCGGGCGTCCCGCCGCCGATGTCGTTGGTCGAATGTTGTTGTCCGTTTGTCAAACAACAGGCCGGGCCGCAAATATCCCGTGCTCCTGCGAAGGCAGGAGCACGATTCTCTTCGGGCGAACTTACCCCCGCCCGCGATAGCCCGGCACATCCTGCGAAGGCAGCCAAAGTCCGGCGGGCGGCTCCCCCGACTGCCAGAACACGTCGATCGGAATCCCGCCACGCGGATACCAATAGCCGCCGATGCGCAGCCAGAGCGGATTCATCTCCACGAACAGCCGCTCCCCGATTCCCACGGTGCAATCCTCATGGAAAGCGGCATGGTTGCGGAACGCCCCCAGGAACAGCTTCAGCGATTTCGATTCGACGATGGTCGCGGCGGGCGCATAGTCGATCACCAGATGCGCGAAATCCGGCTGCCCCGTCACCGGGCAGAGCGAGGTGAATTCGGGCGCGGTGAAGCGCACCAGATAGGGCTTTCCCGGCCTGGGATTGGGCACATAGTCCAGCACGGCGTCTTCGGGACGTGCGGGCAGGGCACTGGTCTGGCCCAGATGGAGCGGAGTCGGCATGTCAGTCATGGGCAGGCCATCTACGCGATTGCACGGCATATGTCATCGCCCAGCAACCTCTGGTCTCCTCTCTTGCCTTTCGTTCATGGCGGGTTCACTGGGGCTTATGCCTTGGCTGCGACCCATGGGGTTCCGTTTCTCGCTTCTGTTCGCCACGCCACTGATGCTGGCCACGTCCGCCCTCGCCCAGCAGGAAAACGCCGCCGATCCGGTCTTCAACCTGCCGCGCACGACGCAGCCGCAAACGACCAATCCCAACCGGCAAGGCCCGGAACTCGACGTCTTTCGCGGCGCGCCCGCGACGGTGACGCCGCCTCCGATCGTCGCCCCGACGATCCAGGTGCCGCCCGCCGTCATTCCCACGCCGCAGCCTGCGCCCCAGCAGCCGCAGCAACGCCGCCCGGCCGAACCCCAACGCGCGCCTCGACCGGCGCCTCAAAGCCAAACGCCGCCCGAGAGCGCCGCGCCCGGCGAACCCATATCAGCACCCCAGGCGGTCGAGAACCAAGCCCTCCCGCCCGCCGACAATGGCGCAACTCCTGCACCTCAAGTGGCTCCGCTGGCGCCCGCGGAAGAGCCCGCCGCCAACTGGCGCTGGATCGCCGTCGCAGCCGGTGTCGCCCTGCTGATCGGCGCCTTCCTCTGGCTGCGCCGCCGCAAGCCGGAAGAGGTCGAGGAAGCCTATTACGAACCCGAACCAGCCCCCCCGCCGCCAGCGCCCCGGCCCGCGCAGCCCAAGGCGGCTCCCGTCCCTCCTCCAGCCCCGGCCAAGCCAGAACCCGCGCCCGCCGCCACCGACCGCCCCTGGCTTGACCTCGCCATGGACGTGCAGGCCGCCCGCCTGACACTCATGGGCGCAACGATCGGCTACATGCTGACGCTCCACAACCGGGGCACCCAGACAGCGGAGGACATTCTCGTCCGCAGCCTGATCGCGAATGCCGACGCGCAGCAACAGGCGCTGTTCCAACAGTTTTTCGCGGGCGAAACCGGGCTTCCCGTCCATTCCATCGTTTCGATCGCACCGGGCGAGACGCAGAAGCTGACCGGCGAGATGCGGCTCAACGCCCAGGAAATTGCAGCGGTCCAGATGGGCCAGCGCGCCCTTTTGATCCCGCTGATCGCCTTTGACGCGCAATATCGCTGGACGGGCGGCAGCGAAGGAATCGGCCGCACCGGCCGCGCCTTCATCGTGGGCGAGGAACAATCGCCGCCGGTCGAACGCCTCTCGCCCTTCCGCCTGGACCTTGGCCCGCGCCAATATCGCACCCCCGGCAGCCGCGCGACCGCGCTTTCCCTCGCCAGCTAAGGTCGATCGGCCCTTCCCACCTTCGCCTGCCGATCCTAAAAAGGAGGCAAGCACAGAGGAAAAGGCCGCATGAACATATTGGTATCCACCGACTGGCTGGCGAACGAGCTGGGCAAACCCGACCTCAAAATCGTCGATGCCAGCCTTTTCCTCCCCGGCACCCCCCGCGACCCGAGGGCCGAGTTCGAAGCCGCCCATATCCCCGGCGCGGCCTTTCTCGACCTGCCGACGCTGGCCGATCCGGACGATCCGCGCCCCGGCATGCTGCCGACCGACGCCTTCATGACCGAGCGTTGCCGGCAGCTTGGCATAGACGCCGACAGCCGCATCATCGTCTATGACAACAGCCCCACCCACAGCGCTGCGCGCGGCTGGTGGATGATGCGCCTCTTTGGGCTGGGCAAGAGCGCCGCGATCCTTGACGGCGGCCTCGTCAAATGGCTGGCCGAAGGACGCCCCACGGAAAGCGGCATTCCCACCCCGCCACGCGGCAATGCCATCGCCCGCCGCGCCCCCGGCCAGGTGCGCACCAAGGAAGACCTTCTGGCCAATCTCGAAACCCAGTCCGAACAGGTGCTCGACGCCAGGGGCGCGCCGCGCTTCACCGGCGAGGAAAAGGAACCCCGGCCCGGCATGGCGTCGGGCCATATCCCGCACAGCCGCAACATCCCCTCTTCCGCCTTCTACAATGCCGACAACAGCATGAAACAGGGCGAGGAGCTTCGTCGCCTCTTCCTCGACGCGGACACGGATTTTGCGCGCCCGATCATCACGAGCTGCGGCAGCGGCGTGACGGCGGCGATCATCCTCTCTGGGCTCGAACTGCTCGGCAAGACCGACGTCACCCTCTATGACGGAAGCTGGTCGGAATGGGGTCTGGACCCCGCCACGCCGAAAGCGACAGGCGCCGCATGAGCAAGGATCGCAAGCCCCTCACGCAACTGGCGCAGGCCGGACGCAAGCCCGAATGGACCGGCATGCCCGGCCAGCCCGGCGGCATCGTCAGCCCTCCGGTCTGGCGCGCGTCGACCATCCTCTATGACGATGTCGCGCATCTGCGCAGCGCGGCGGGCCGCAGCACACACGAGCGCCTGTTCTACGGCCGCAAGGGCACGCCGACGTCATGGAGCCTGGCCGACGCCCTCACCGAAATGGAGCCGGGCGCCGAAGGCACGATGCTCTATCCTTCGGGCGTCGCGGCCATCGCCTGCGCGCTGATGGCGGTGCTGAAGCCCGGCGACCAGTTGCTGATGGTCGACAGCGCCTATGATCCGACCCGCAATTTCTGCGAACAGATGCTCCGCCCGCTCGGCATAGAAACGGTCTATTACGATCCGACCGTCGGAGCGGGAATCGCGGACCTCATCACCGACGCGACTCGCGCCATTTTCATGGAAAGCCCCGGCAGCCTGACCTTTGAGGTGCAGGACGTCCCCGCCATCGCCGCCATAGCGCGGGAAAAGGGCATCGCAACTCTGATCGACAATACCTGGGCCACGCCCTATTTCTTCCCCGCCCTGGCCCATGGCGTCGACATCAGCATCCTCGCCTGCACCAAATATATTGTCGGCCATAGCGATGTGATGATGGGATCGGTGACGGCCAGCCCGGCCTTCTTCCCGAAAATCCGTCAGGCCGCCTATCTGTTCGGCCAGATGGCCAGCCCCGACGATGCCTGGCTCGCCGCACGTGGCCTGCGCACATTGGGCGTGCGTCTGAACCAGCATCAGGTGAGTGCGCTCCAGATCGCGCAATGGCTGTCTAAGCAGCCCGATGTCGCCCGCGTGCTGCACCCGGCCCTGTCTTCCTGCCCCGGCCACGACCTCTGGCGACGCGATTTCACTGGCTCCAGCGGGCTGTTCAGCTTCGTCCTCAAGGGCGGCGACGAACAATCCCGCGCCGCCCTGATCGACGGCCTCGCCCATTTCGGCATCGGCTATAGCTGGGGCGGCTTTGAAAGCCTCGCGCTGCCGGTCGACCCGGCCCGCTACCGCACGGCCACCGTCTGGCAAGCCGAAGGCCCCGCCGTCCGCCTGCAAATCGGCCTGGAAGACCCCGACGACCTGATCGCTGATCTCGACGCGGGCCTCGCCCGCTTCCGGGCCGTGCGCGGATGATGCCGGGCCTGCCCGAGCTGCTGTCCCGGCTGCCCGGTGATCCCGCCATCGTTCATCCCCTGATAGCGCTGGCGCTGGCCGTCGCCCTCTATCTGGTCGCTGGCGCCGTCTCCCGCTTCGCCTCGCCGCGGCTGCGCCGCCGCTTCCGTGGCTTGGGCGAAGCGCTGGCGGGGCATTTGCGGCCAATCCTGCACCATATCATCGCCGCCGCCATGATCGCGGTCGCCGTCGCCTTCTGGCCGATCGGGGATTTCGCGCATCTCATCCTGGGCGCGGCGCTTGCCCTGTCGCTTTCGCTGCTTGCCGTGCATATCCTGCGCAGCCTCGCCATAGCGCGCCTCGCCGTCCTGCCCATCGCCCTGCTGCTCTTCGTCATGGTCCTTTCGGGCAGCAGCGGCGGCTTTGCCCCGGTGGCCGACATGCTCGACGGCGTCGGCCTCGACCTCGGCAAGCGGCGCGTCACCCTGCTCGGCCTGGTCAGCATGGCCGCCATCTGCGTCGCGCTCTTCGCCCTGGTGCGCCTGACCAACCGCATCGTCGGGCGCAGCATCACCCGCGCCCATGGCCTGGACGCCACGCAAAAGCTGCTGGCCCAGAAACTGGCCGCCATCGTCGTAGTCGTCGCCGCCTTCTTCATCGGCGTCGACCTGCTCGGCATTGACCTCACCGCCTTCGCGGTCTTTTCCGGCGCGCTGGGGCTGGCGGTCGGCTTTGGCCTGCAAAAGACCTTCGGCAACCTGATCGCCGGGATCATCCTGCTGATGGACCGTTCGATCAAGCCGGGCGATGTCATCGTCGTGGGCGACAGCTTCGGCTGGGTGAACAAGATCGGGGTGCGCGCTGTGTCCGTCATCACCCGCGACGGCAAGGAACATCTGATCCCGAACGAGAATCTGATGACGCAGGAGGTGGAGAACTGGTCCTATTCCGACCGCAATGTCCGCGTCCGCATCCCCGTCGGCATTGGCTATGACAGCGATCTCAAGCTTGCGCAGGAACTGATGCTCCGCGCCGCGCAGGAAAGCCCCCGCGTGCTGCGCAGTCCCAAGCCCAATGTCTGGCTCACCGCCTTTGGCGAGAACCGCGTCGAACATGACATATTGGTGTGGATCAGCGACCCGGAAAGCGGCGTGGGCAATGTGAAGTCCGATGTGTTGGGCCGGCTGTGGCTGCTGTTCCGCGAGCATGGCATCACCATCCCCTATCCGCAGCGCGTCATTCACGCGCCCCGCGATGTCACGCCGCTGCGATAGCCGCTTTCCCGCGACAATTACGGCGAAAAGCGCGCGAAACGCCGCGCAGCGCCATAATCATGCCTGATTTTGTTGCAGGCCAGCAACATTGAAGAAGCAAACGACACGCAACGGCAATAAATTCTTGTGCGCCGCAACGGGGAAAGGCATTTCCTCAATCGTTGAGGCAACCCGGTCCATCCCGTGCAGGGCGATAGAGACTTGGGACCATGACGCAGGCGGGACGATCGCAGATAACCATCAAGGGGAAACCATATGCGTAAGTCCATTCTCGGCCTATCGGCCCTCGCTTTGGCTGCCGCCGTGTCGGCACCGGCCTTCGCCCAGGATGAGCCCACTCCGGCGCTCACCGTCACCGGCAATGCGGCTGTCGTCACCGACTATCGCTTCCGCGGCATTTCGCAGACCGACAAGCGCTTCGCGCTGCAGGGCGGCATCACCGTGACCCATGAATCGGGTTTCTATGTCTCGGTTTGGGGTTCTTCGATCGATGATTATGTCTACAATGGCGGCGACCAGGAACTCGATCTGATCGCTGGCTATTCGAAGACGGTCGGTGCGGCCACCTTCGACGCAGGTGTGCTGTACTACTACTATCCCGGCACCGGCGGTATCAATTCCGACTTTTTCGAACCCTATGCCTCGGTCAAGGGTACCTTCGGCCCGGCAACCGCCAAGCTGAGCGCTGCCTATGCGCCAAAGCAGGCCGCGATCGGCCTTGGCAGCCAGATTCCTGGCGGCGGCCCCAAGGAAGACAATCTGTACGTCGCCGGTGACCTGTCGGCCAGCATCCCGAACACCCCGCTGGGCGTGTCGGCGCACCTTGGCCACAGCTTCGGTCCCAGCTACCTGACCATCGGCAAGGAATATACCGACTGGAACGTCGGCGCGACCTATACCTGGAGCCACCTGACCTTCGGCGTCTCCTATGTCGACACCGACAAGTCGCTCTACAGCCCCAGCGGCCGCAACATCAGCAAGGCCGGTGTGGTCGGTTCGATCACCGCATCCTTCTGACAAAGTGATTTCGAAGCGGGGGAAAGCTGGCTTGCCCCCGCCGACTCGGAAATCACGACAGGCAGACGTCTGAAAAGTCATGAAAGGGGCCGCGATCCATTGGGTCGCGGCCTTTTTCTTGTCCTTTGCGGGTCGCCTGAGCGCGGGCCTCGCCCTATAGTGGCCACATGAACGCCCTGCTGCTCGCCCTGATCTTCCTCGCCACGGTCGCCGCGATGGAGGGCTTCGCCTATCTCATGCACCGCTGGGTGATGCATGGGCCGGGCTGGTTCCTGCACGCCAGCCACCACCGGGAGCGTCCCGGCCGGTGGGAGGCGAACGATCTCTATTTCGTGATCTTCGCCATGCCCTCGATCCTGCTGCTGCTGGGCGGCGTGCAATGGCATTGGGGCGATTGGGCGACGGCGGTTGGCGCAGGCGTGGCGGCCTATGGCGCCATCTATCTCGGCTTCCACGACATCATCGTCCACCGCCGTGTCGCGCACCGCTATGTCCCTCGCTCGGCCTATATGAAGCGGATCGTCCAGGCCCACCGCCTGCATCATGCGGTCGAGAGCAAGCAGGGCTGTGTCAGCTTCGGCTTCCTCGTGGCGCCCCGCCCGGAAGAGCTCAAGCGCGAACTCGCGGCGAACGGCAAGGCTGGCCTGCGCGCGGCGAAGGGTGGTTTGAAGGGTTGAGGGGGGTGAATAGGGGACGGTCTACTTGCGCCGTTTCCTTGGAACGCATCGTGCTCCTGCGAAGGCAGGAGCCCAGTTCCCGCGCTGCGATGATCCACAAACGGCGGGACTGGGTTCCTGCCTTCGCAGGAACACGGATGCGCTTAATGGCGGAAAATGGCCAAAACTGGCCATCCATTTCAGCAACCGGACAGCCCTGAAAACCTCAGCGGCTCCATCGCGCCCAGATCGCGGTCGGCAGCATCAGCCCGCGGGCTTCCTCACGCACCGCCAGTTCGCCCGCTTCCACCGTGCCGGGCAGATCGGCAAAGGCTTGGCTCAACAATTCCCCGATCGCCAGCGCCGACATCCGGACCGCATAAACCGTCAGGAACAGAAAGCGGCTGTCCTCATCCAGCAACTGCCGGCAATTGGCGATGAGCCCCGGCAGATCTTCTTCAAGCCGCCAGACCTCGCCATCCGGCCCGCGCCCATATTTGGGCGGATCGAGCAATATGCCGTCATAGCGCCGCCCCCGTCGCACTTCCCGCGCCACGAACTTGGCCGCGTCATCGACGATCCAGCGGACCGGCCGGTCCTCCAGCCCCGATAGCGCCGCATTGGCCCGCGCCTGCGCCACCGACTTCTTGGAAGCGTCGACATGCACCATCTGCGCACCCGCCGCCGTCATCGCCAGCGTGCCGACGCCGGTATAGCCGAACAGGTTCATAACCTGAGCCTGATCTTTCCCGGCGATCTTGCCGCGCATCCAGTCCCAGACCGGCGCCATATCGGGAAAGAAGCCCAGATGGCGGAAAGGGGTGCAACTCGACTGGAACGTCACCTCGTTCCAGTGCAGCGGCCAGCCCTCGGCCGGCACGGGCCGCTCATAGAACCAGCGGCCGCCGCCTTCCTCATCGGAACCGGGAATGAATTCGCCGTCCGCCATCCAGTCGTCCTGCGCCGGCGCCCACATGGCCTGCGGCTCGGGCCGGATGAAGCGGAAGCGGCCATAGCGCTCCAGCTTGCGCCCATGGCCCGAATCGATCAGGCCATAATCGGCCCAAGGCTCGCCTATGAGGGTCTGAAGGTCCAAGCCTCAGCTCCTCGGCGTCGCCCGCTCCGCGACATAGGCGGTGACCGCGTCAAAGGTGCCGGGCAGCTTGGCATAGGCCTCTTCCCGCGCGAACAGGTCGCCCACGCGCGAGGGCAGCGAAGGACGGATGCCCGTGGCGCGCTCGACCGCCGTGGGGAACTTCGCCGCATGCGCCGTCGCCAGCGTGACCACAGGCACCGCCGGATCGAGATCGATCGCCCGCGCCGCCGCCAGCCCGACCGCGCTGTGCGGATCGATCACCTGCCCCGCCGCGTCATAGGCCCAGCGCATCGCCATGGTCATGCTGTCGGCATCGACCCGGGCGGAAGTGAAGAGCGCCGACGCGCCGTCGCGCTGCGCATTGGTGAGGCGCATCGCCTTGCTCGCCTCGAAACCCTTCATCTGTTCGGCCAGCGCCTTGCCGTCGCGCCCGCCCGCATCGAACAGCAGCCGCTCGAAATTGGAGCTGACCTGGATGTCCATGCTGGGCGTCGCGGTCGCCACGACCTGACCCTGGCTATAATCGCCTTCGGACAGTGCGCGATGGAGGATGTCGTTGACATTGGTCGCCACCATCAGCTTCGCGACCGGCAGCCCCATCTTCGCCGCGACATAGCCCGCGAACACATCACCGAAATTGCCGGTGGGCACGGAAAAGGCGATCGCCCGCTCCGGCGCGCCCAGGCGGACGGCGGCGTAGAAATAATAGACGACCTGCGCCATCAGCCGCGCCCAGTTGATGCTGTTCACTGCCGACAGGTTGAAGCGGCGCGCGAAGGCCGCATCGTTGAACATCGCCTTCACCAGCGCCTGCGCGTCGTCGAAGCTGCCGTCGATGGCGATATTATAGACATTGGGCGCCAGCACCGTGGTCATCTGGCGGCGCTGGACGTCCGACACGCGGCCTTCGGGGTGCAGCATGAAGATATCGATCTTCTCGCGGCCCGCAACGGCATCGATCGCCGCCGACCCGGTATCGCCGGAGGTCGCTCCGACGATGGTCAGATGATCCTCGCGGCGCGACAGGAAGCGCTCGAACAATTGGCCGAGCAGTTGCAGTGCGACGTCCTTGAACGCCAGCGTCGGCCCGTGGAACAGCTCCAGCAGCCAATGCTGGTGGTCGAGCTGCACCAGCGGCGTCACCGCGTCATGGCTGAACCGGCCATAGGCGGTGGTGCATAGCTCGCGCAGTTCCTCCTCGCTGAGCGACCCGGCGACGAAGGGCGCCATGACCCGCACTGCCGTTTCGACATAGGACAGGCCCGCAAGCGCGCGAATATCGTCTGCGGAAAAGCCAGGCCAGCTTTCCGGCAGATAGAGTCCGCCATCGGACGCCAGCCCAGCCAGCGTCACATCCTCGAACCCGAGCGCGGGCGCGCTCCCCCTGGTGCTCACATATTGCATGATGGGGTAGCCCGGTAGCGCTGGACGCGCCTTCGGGCAAGCTTTTAAGGCAGCGGGGTCCGTTTGCGCAGCGCGAGCAGATAGATGACCACCGCGATTGCGGCGAAGAAAAACCACTGCACGGCATAGGCCAGATGGTTGTTGGGCACGTCCGCGGCGGTGGGCGGCGCGAGCGGCTTGAAGCCCGGCACGGCCTCTCCGGCGATCAGCATCGGTCGCAGGGGCATTGCCTTGCCACTGATCCGCGACAGGAGCGAGCGATGATCGGGCTCTTCCCCTATCCACCCGCGCATCTGGCCGCCGCGCCATTGGGGCTTCGCGTCCGGCGTCCGGGCCACGCCCGCGGCCACCAGCACGCCGGGGCCCTCCGCGCCAGTCGCACATTCGGCAATGTAACGGTAGCCGACCGAGCCATCGGCTGCGCGCCCCGCTTCGCTGTGCCAGCGGACCACGCGCAAGCAATGGGTGGACGAGCGACGGAACAACAGTTCGGATGGCACGGGCGGATAAGCGGGAAAGGCGACCGGCGGCTTGCCCGGATTGGAGGCGACCAGATCCAGCATCGCGTCCTTTTCGGCCCGGCGCTGCAATTGCCAGACGCCAAGGGCGATCATCACCAGCACCGCCGCCGCGACGATCAGCGTCGGAATCAGGGGGAAGCGGCGGCTCATGCTTCGCGATCCGGCGGGGTCAGGCGCCCCTCCCGCGCCTTGTTGCGATATTCCAGAATCAGCAACGCGCCCTTGGCCACCCGCAGGCTCCCGATCACGGCGGCCACGGTCAACGGCGTCCAAAGCAAGATGTGCAGCCAGAGCGGAGGGTGGACCTTCAATTCCAATATCAGCGCCATCGCCACCATCAGGGCGCCGATGATCAGGGTCAGAAACGCCGCAGGACCGTCCCCGACGTTGAACTGGCCATAGTCCAGTCCACAGGAGCGGCAAGACGCCGCAAAACGGACCGGCCCCGCAAACAGGGTCTGCGCGCCGCATTGCGGACAAGCGCCCATGGCCGCAGCAGCCAGCAAGGGCTGCGGCGCGGGGGATTGAGGCTCAGGCGATGGCATGGCGTCAGGCATAATGCCCGCTCCTCAAAAAGAAAACGGCCGGAACAGGTCCGGCCGTCATTCGCGTAATCATCAGCGGAAGGATCAACCGCCGTGGACCGGCGCGCCCCAGCCGCCCCAGACATAGATGGCGACGAAGAGGAACAGCCACACCACGTCGACGAAATGCCAGTACCAGGCAGCGGCCTCGAAGCCGAAATGCTGGCGCGGGGTGAAATCGCCCTTATGCGCGCGGATCAGGTTCACCAGCAGGAAGATGGTGCCGATCAGAACGTGGAAGCCATGGAAGCCGGTCGCCATGTAGAAGGCCGAGCTATAGGGGCTGCCGCCGAACGGGAAAGGCGCATGGGCATATTCATAGGCCTGGATTGAGGAGAAGAGCACGCCCAGAATGACGGTCAGCGTCAGCCCCCTCTTCAACCCTTCGCGGTCGCCATGGATCAGCGCATGATGCGCCCAGGTGACGGTCGTGCCCGAGCAGAGCAGGATCAGCGTGTTGAGCAGCGGCAGTTCGAAGGCGTTCATCACCTCGATGCCCTTGGAGGGGAACATGCCCTCGATCGGCGCCAACTGGCTGGGGAAGAGCGAGAAGTCGAAGAAGGACCAGAACCAGCCCACGAAGAACATGACTTCCGACGCGATGAACAGGATCATGCCGTAGCGCAGGTGGAGCTGAACCACCGGCGTGTGATCGCCGGCATGGGCCTCTGCAATGACATTGGTCCACCAGCTATACATGGTGAACAGCACGCCCGCGACGCCGATCAGAAAAACCCAGCCGCCGCCGGCCGGCATCGCATCGGCATGCATCCACATGATCGCGCCGAAAGCCATGACCAGCACCGACATGGAGCCAAAAAAGGGCCAGATGCTGGGCGGAAGAATATGATAATCGTGGTTCTTGGCGCCTGCCATGACGTTTCTCATCCCCGTTCGCGTTATAATTGAGCCTTAGCTTGGCTTTTTATCCTGCTCAACAGGATAGAAGGTGTAGCTGAGCGTGATTTCCTGCGTGTCCTTATTGTCGGCATCCGTCAATATCTTCGGATCGACATAATAGATCACCGGCATGCGCACCTGCTGTCCCGGCTGAAGCGTTTGTTGGGTGAAGCAGAAGCACTGGATCTTGGTGAAATAAGCGCCCGCCTGCAAAGGCGTGACGTTGAAGCTGGCGGTGCCGGTGACCGGCTTGTCCGACATGTTCTTCGCGACGAAGATCGCCATGTTGCGCGCGCCGATCGTCACCGTGCGGGTGTGATGCTCGGGATAGAATTGCCACGGCATGCCCGGCGTCACGTTGGAATCGAAGCGGATCGACACGCGGTGTCCCACCGCTTCGCTGACCTGGACATTCGCGGCGGCGCGCTGCGTGGTGCCGCCAAAACCGGTTCGCTCGCAGAACATGCGATAGAGCGGCACCGAGGCGAAACCGAGACCCAGCATGGCAAGGCCCACGCCCGCCATGGCGATCATCGTCCGCCGATTGCGGCGATCCCGGTCGAAGGGTGAAGGGGGGAGGCTCGCCATCAATGCCCGCCACCGATTTTGGCGATGGTGATCGCGTAAAAGAGGATGACCAGCGCACCCAATAACAGCCCCGTCACGATGGCGCGGGATTTCTGCCGGGCGCGGACCTGCCTGTCTTCTTCTGGAGTCATGCGAACACCCACCGGTCGACGACTACCGCGCCAAAGAGCAGAAAGAGATAGAGGATCGAATATTTGAACAGCCGTCTTTCCGGCGCCATGCGCGCGGGGTCGCTCTCGCGCCGGCGCAGGATCTGAAAGGCCATGATCACGAAGAGTGCGGTGCCCAGCAGAGCGGTTGTTCCGTAAATCGGCCCGGTCAAATGCATCAGCACCGGCGCCATCGCCGCCACCGCCATGATCGCGGTGTAGAACCAGATCTGGCGGCGCGTCACCACTTCGCCGGAGACGACCGGCAGCATGGGAATGCCTGCTGCGGCATAATCCGTCTTCACGAACAGGGCGAGCGCCCAGAAATGCGGCGGCGTCCAAAAGAAGATCAGCATGAACAGGGCGACCGGCAAGGCGCTGATGTCACCCGTCACCGCCGCCCAGCCGATCACCGGCGGAAACGCGCCTGCCGCGCCGCCGATCACGATATTCTGCGCGGTCCGGGGTTTGAGCCAGATGGTGTAGACGAAGACGTAGAATAGGATCGACACAGCCAGCACGGCCGCGGCCAGCCAGTTGGTCGCAATGCCCATGAGCAGCACGGAGAAGAAGGATAGCCCGACGCCGAAATGCAGCGCGGACTGCCGGTCCATCCGGCCCGCAGGCAGCGGACGGTTGGCCGTGCGTTTCATCTTCGCGTCGATGTCCGCCTCATACCATTGGTTGAGCGTGGCCGCCGCGCCTGCACCGAGCGCGATGCAGAGAATCGCCGTGAAGGCCAGAACCGGATGGATGTGACCTGGCGCCGCGAGCAGACCGCAAAGCCCGGTAAAGACGACCAGCGTCATCACCCTGGGCTTCGTCAGCGCGACGAAGTCCCGCCAATGCGCGGGAATCACGGAAGCCGAACCTTCGGACATGATCGGCGTACTTGCCATAGTCTCCTCATGCGGCACCCGGCACGATGACCGCGCCGGGATCGCCCTGTTTCCAGGAATTGGCGGCCTTTACGCCAATCCCGGCGTTCCGGCAAACCGGAACGCCCGTCGTCGCGATCAGTCGATGACCGGCAACGTTTCGAACTGGTGGAAAGGCGGCGGGCTCGGCAGCGTCCATTCGAGCGTGGTGGCGCCTTCGCCCCAGGGATTGCCTTCCGCCTTCTTGCCGGCGACCAGCGACCAGACAAGGTTGACGAAGAAGATCAGCATGCCAACCGCCATGATCTCATAGCCGTGGCTCGCGACCTTGTTCCAATAAGCAAAGGCCTCCGGATAGTCGGGATAGCGGCGCGGCATGCCCGACAGGCCCAGGAAGTGCATCGGGAAGAACAGCATGTTCACGCCGACGAAGAACACCCAGAAGTGCAGATGGCCGAGGAATTCATTGTACATCCGGCCCGACATTTTCGGGAACCAGTAGTAGAAGCCCGCGAACAGGCCGAACACCGCGCCCAGCGACAGCACATAGTGGAAGTGCGCCACCACATAATAAGTGTCGTGCAGCACGTCGTCGACGCCGCCATTGGCCAGCACCACGCCGGTGACGCCGCCCACGGTGAACAGGAAGATGAAGCCCAGCGCCCAGACCATCGGGGTCTTGTAGCTGATCGAACCGCCCCAAATCGTCGCGATCCAGGAGAAGATCTTGATGCCGGTGGGCACCGCGATCACCATCGTTGCGGCGGTGAAGTACATCTTCACATTCACCGACATGCCGGTGGTGAACATGTGGTGCGCCCAGACGACGAAACCGACGACGCCGATCGCGACCATGGCGTATGCCATGCCGAGATAACCGAAGACGGGCTTACGGCTGAAGGTCGAGACGATCTGGCTGATGATGCCGAAGCCCGGCAAAATCATGATGTACACTTCGGGGTGGCCGAAGAACCAGAAGAGATGCTGGTACAGCTCCGGATCGCCACCGCCGGCGGCATCATAGAAGGTCGTGCCGAAATTGCGGTCGGTCAGCAGCATGGTGATCGCGGCGGCCAGAACCGGCAGCGCGAGCAGCAGCAGGAAGGCAGTGACCAGCACCGACCAGACGAACAACGGCATCTTGTGCAGGGTCATGCCCGGCGCACGCATGTTGAGGATGGTGGTAATGAAGTTGACCGCACCCAGGATCGAGCTGGCGCCCGCGATGTGGAGCGAGAGGATCGCCATGTCGACCGCCGGACCCGCCGACCCACTGGTCGAGAGCGGCGCATAGACCGTCCAGCCGGTGCCCGCGCCGTTGCCGGTGCCGCCGGGGACGAAGGTCGATCCGAGCAGCAGGGCGAAAGCCGGGATGAGCAGCCAGAAGCTGATATTGTTCATCCGCGGGAAGGCCATGTCCGGCGCGCCGATCATGATCGGCACGAACCAGTTGCCAAAGCCGCCGATCATCGCGGGCATCACCATGAAGAAGACCATGATGAGGCCGTGAGCGGTGATCAGCACGTTCCAGAGGTGATAGGCCTGATCCAGCGTGGCGCTCGGCCCGTCGCTATACTGCGCCCAGGCCTGGAGATACTGGATGCCCGGCGCGGCGAGTTCCGCGCGCATCAGGCCCGAGATTGCGCCGCCGATGATGCCGGCGACGATCGCGAAGATCAGATAGAGGGTGCCGATATCCTTGTGGTTAGTCGACATGAACCAACGCTGGAAGAAGGCCGGCTTGTGGTCGGCGTCATGATGCTCATGCACATGATCGCCGTGATGATCTGCGGTAATGGTGGTCATGGCGTCTATGCCCTTACATCAAAGCTTGGCGGGGGCGGCGGGCGCGGGAGCCTCGGCCGTGGTCGCTGCGGCAGCGCCCTGAAGCTTGCCGCCCTGCGAAAGCAGCCACTGGTCGAACTGCGCGGGTTCCAGCGCCTCGATCGCGATCGGCATGAAGCCGTGGCGCGCGCCGCAAAGCTCCGAACACTGGCCGTAATAGACGCCCGGCTTCTCGATGGTGAAGCTCTTCTCGTTGAGGCGGCCCGGCACCGCGTCCATCTTCACCCAGAGCGAGGGAACCGCGAAGCTGTGGATCACGTCGGCGCCGGTGATGATCAGCTTGATCGGGCGGCCGACCGGCAGAACCAGGCGATTGTCCGGCGCCAGCAGATAGGGCTCGCCATTCGCCTCCGCCTTGTCCCTGGGCAGCAGGTTGGACACGAATTCCGGAATGGCATTGTCGGGATATTCATAGCCCCAATACCATTGATAGCCGGTGACCTTGACGGTCAGCGCATCCTTGGGCGCGGGCTTGTACTGGTCCGCGAGCAGGCCGATCGAGGGCACCGCGATCGCCAGCAGGATCACCACCGGCACCACCGTCCAGATCACCTCGATCACCGTATTGTGCGAGGTTTTGGAAGGCGTCGGATTGGCGCTGCGGCGGAAACGGACCATCACATAGAGCATCAGGATCAGCACGAAGACCGAGATGATGGTGATGATCGGCAGCAGCAGCACGTCATGCAGCCAGCGCGCTGTGTGGCCGGTTGGCGAGAACTGCTTCTGAAGGGTGATTTCGCCCGGCATCGGCATGCCAATGCCCAGCGTGGGCTTCATGCGCGGCGGGGCGGCCACCTTGGCGGCGGGAGCAGCGTCTGCGGCGGGCGCCGCGGCATTGCTGGCCGAATCGGCGGCAGCAGCCTCATTCCCGGTGGCTGGAGCCGCGACCGCGGCATTCTCCTGGGCCAGCACCGGACCGTTCATCGCGAGCGTGGGCGCGAAGGCCAACAACCCGACAAGAACGAGCGATTTCACCTTTTTCATAGCGTCTTCTTACCCCGTAACCCCTTGGCGCCGCTGCAACGAAGACACACGCATGCACGTCCCCCCGCCCGTTTCGGTCTGCCGCGGCTTATAAGCATCTTTTTTTACGCCTCAAGGTTCCCCAACCAGATTTTCTTCGCTGTTGCAACGCCTAGTTGGTGAGCCTATCTCGCTTCCCGCGCACAGGGGCGCGATCACGGGGTGACTTGTGACAGGGAAGGCATGCCGTCTTGCAAGCCAGCGGACGGCATGGGCGAATGGATCGAAGACACGGATGACCGACGAGGAAGTATTAGCGGAATTCAGGGCTGCGGGCGCGTTGCTGGAGGGGCATTTCATTCTGTCCTCGGGCCGCCGCAGCGCCAATTACCTCCAATGCGCGCGCGTACTGATGAACGCGGAGCGCGCGGGCCGGCTGGCGCGCGCGACCGTGCAGAAATTGCCGCGCGAGCTGCGGCAGGAAATCGACCTTGTGGTTTCGCCCGCCATGGGCGGCCTCATCATCGGTCATGAAATCGGCCGCGCGCTCGACAAGGATGCCGTGTTCCTCGAACGGCCCGAAGGCACATTCGAACTGCGTCGCGGTTTCGCGATCACGCCGGGGCAAAAGGTGCTGATGGTCGAGGATGTGGTGACTACGGGCCTCTCTTCGCGCCAGGCGATCGAAGCGGTCGAGGCCGGAGGGGGCATCGTCCTGGCCGAAGCCGCGCTGGTCGACCGATCGGCCGGCGAGGTGGAATTGGGCGTGCCCTTCTACCCGCTCGTCAGCATCAACTTCCCGGTCTACGATGCCGACCAGATCCCGCCCGAGCTGGCGGCGATCCCGGCGATCAAGCCCGGCAGCCGGAAGCAATAGAGTCTCATGCCCCACTCCCCTTCCCCTTTGCGCCTGGGCGTCAACATCGATCATGTGGCGACCATCCGCAACGCGCGGGGGGGGGCGCATCCCGACCCGGTCAAGGCCGCGCTGCTGGCGGCCAAGGCGGGCGCCGACGGCATCACCGCTCATCTGCGCGAGGATCGGCGGCATATCCGCGATGAGGATATTGCCACGCTGATGGCGGCGCTGACCGTGCCGCTCAATCTGGAAATGGCGGCGACGCAGGAGATGCTGGGCATCGCGCTCAAGCATCGGCCGCACGCCGCCTGCATCGTGCCGGAAAAGCGGGAGGAGCGGACGACCGAGGGCGGCCTTGACGCCGCAGGGCAGATCGAAGCGTTGCGGCCGATCGTCGGCGCGCTGGGCCAGGCGGGCGTCCGCGTCAGCCTGTTCATCGAGCCGGATGCGGCGCAGATCGAGGCGGCGATTCGCCTCGGCGCGCCGGTGGTTGAGCTGCACACCGGGCGCTATGCGCATCTGGAGGGTTCGGAACGGGCCGAGGAACTCCGCCGGCTGGCCGATGCGGCGGCACTGGCTGCCAAAAACGGCATAGAACCGCATGCGGGCCATGGCCTGACCTTCGACAATGTCGGGCCGATCGCCGCCATTCCGCAGGTCGCAGAACTCAATATCGGCCATTTCCTGATTGGTGAGGCGATCTTCAGCGGACTGGAGAGCAGCATCCGCGAAATGCGCCGCCAGATGGATCTGGCCCGTTGATCATCGGCCTGGGCTCCGACCTCTGCAATATCGAGCGAATCCAGAATTCGCTCGATCGCTTTGGGGAGCGGTTCGAGAATCGCGTGTTCACCGATGTCGAGCGGGCCAAGGCCAATCGCCGCCCCTTCACCAAGGCGGGAACCCTCGCCAAGCGCTTCGCCGCCAAGGAAGCCTTTTCCAAGGCCGTCGGCACCGGCTTCAGGAAGGGCGTGTTCATGAAGGATATCGGCGTCGTCAACGGCCCCAGCGGCGCGCCGACGCTGCACCTGACCGGCGGGGCGCTCGCCCGGCTGGATTCGCTGGTTCCGGCGGGACATCGCCCGGTCGTTCACTTGACGCTAACCGACGATCATCCATGGGCACAAGCCTTTGTGATCATCGAAGTTCTGCCGTTATAAACGCAGTGCTTCTTCAGCCGGAAATCCTCCCATGACGGCAGCCGACATGACCCAGAACGACCCTGCCCCCTCCGAACAGCCGGCCCCGGCATCCGAACCGGAAAAGACCTCGGTCGACTGGTGGCAGGAGGTCAAGAGCATCACCCTGCTGATCCTGGCTGTCCTGGCTTTCCACAGTCTCGTCGCCAAGCCCTTCTACATTCCCAGCGAATCGATGATGCCGGTGCTGCTGAAGGGCGACCGGCTGGTGGTGAGCAAATTTCCCTATGGCTGGTCCTATGTCTCGCCCAGCTTCCACCCGCTGCCGTTCCTGAAAGGGCGGATTTTCGGACGCATGCCGGAACGCGGCGACATCGTCATCGTTTCGCCGCAGAACAAGCGGGAGGATTATATCAAGCGGGTCATCGGCCTGCCGGGCGATATAGTGGAGGTGCGCAGTGGCCAGGTCGTGCTGAACGGCGTGCCGGTGTCGCAGAAGGTGCTGAAACCGATCCGCATTCCGGTGGACGGCAATGCCCCCTGCCCGCCCACGCAATTCCCCGGCGCGCTGGTGACGGACGTGAACGGCAAAGGCTGGTGCGAACTGCCGGTGCGCCAGGAAGTGCTGCCCAATGGAAAGACCTATGTCACCATCGACATGGGGCCGAGCACGCTCGACTGGTATGGGCCGGTGCGCGTCCCGGCGAATCATGTTTTCCTGATGGGCGACAATCGCGACAATAGCGCCGACAGCCGCGCGCCGCTGGAGGAAAATGGGCTGGGCGGGCCGGTGCCGTGGGAAGCCATTGGCGGCCGGGCGGAGTTCATCACCTTTTCCCTGGATGGCGATTCGTCCTGGAACCCGTTGAGCTGGCTGCATGCCTTCCGCGGCGGACGCGCGGGGAACAGCCTGCGCCCGGCGAGCGTTACTCCGCCGAAATAAGCTTTTCGGATAGGGGCTTGGGTTGAGCGGGACGAAAACCGCATCGAGGAACCCGGCCCCAGCGAATGGCGCTGCTCGTTCTGCTAGAGCGTTTTCTAAGCAGATAAAATCATCTGCTGATTCGGAAAGCGCGGCAAAACAAAGGCCTAGAGCAGCCGATCCTGCTGATCATGGGCGCCGAGGGCTGAGAGGAGTGCGGCTCCTGTTCCGGGATAGCCGTTGAGAACCGCGTGCTGCTGCGAAGACCCCCGAACGAAACAAGTGTCGGATCGGGCGGCAGAACTGGGTTCCTGCCTGCGCAGGAACACGGGTCACACCGAACAGGAGACATTCCAAGAAAAAAGGGCCGGGAAATCCCGACCCTTTTGGCTTTTCCAACTATGCCGAACTCAGTGGCCCGGCATGCCCTGCGGCATCCCGCCCTGCTGCTGCATCATCTGCTGCATCCGCATGATGTCCGCCTTGGACTTGAAATCATGCAGTTGGACGTCGAACACCAGCACCGAATTGGCCGGGATCGGACCAGCCGCCTGCTCGCCATAGCCAAGCTGCGGCGGAATCCACAGGCGGTACTTGCCGCCCTTCTTCATCTTCTGCAGGCCTTCGGAGAAGCCGGGAACCACGCCGTCGACCGGCATCGCGGTCTGCGGATTCTCGTCGAACACCGTGCCATCGAGCAGCGTGCCCTTATAGCCCACCAGCGCCACGTCGGCGGCGGTCGGGCTGGGACCGGCGCCTTCCTCCAGCACCTTGTACTGCAGGCCCGATTCGGTCGTCACCACGCCCTCTTCGCCGCCATTATGCACCAGGAAGCTGGTGGGCGAGGGCTTCACGCCCTGCTGCCCGGCCCAGGCCAGACCACCGGCAGCCAACGCGACCGCGGCGACACCGATCCAGAGACGCGTCAGCGACCCCTTGGCGATAGGACGAAGGGGAACGGCCGTGGTGGACATGCGCTATGCCTCGCGGATTGATGCGGGTGACGTTTTCAGCAGGAGAACGGGACGATCAGGCGACCGTCCCGAAAACGGCAGTCCTTAACGGACGCCGTCGCGCTCGGCGCGCTTACGCTCCAGCTTGCGGGCGCGGCGAACGGCGGCCGCCTTTTCGCGGGCACGCTTTTCCGAGGGCTTCTCATAGTGACGGCGCAGCTTCATCTCGCGATACACGCCCTCACGCTGCAGCTTCTTCTTGAGCGCGCGCAGGGCCTGGTCGACATTGTTGTCGCGAACGATGATTTGCATAAGCCAGTCAAACTCCAGTCGAAAACGGACGGATCGCCAGGAAATAACCCTTCCCGACGGGCCACCCGAATGAAATAGCGGTGAGTCGCCGCAGGTCACCCTGCGCCGTGTGGGGCGCGCCCTACCAGCAGAGTCGCGCAAATTCAACCCAAAAGCCGTCCCCCTCGACACAGCCCGGCGCAAGGGGGATAGTCGGCACCATAAAATAGCAAGGAGGATCGCCATGGCAACCGCCGCCAAGACCGCCGCCAAACGCCCCGACATGTCAGCATCGGAATGGGCCGCCCGCCAGCAACTTGCCGCCTGTTACCGCATTTTCGATCATCTGGGCTGGTCGGAGCTGATCTACAACCACATCACCCTGCGCGTGCCGGAAGAGAAAAACGCCTTTCTGATCAACCCCTTCGGCCTGCTCTACAGCGAAGTGACCGCGTCCAGCCTCGTCAAGATCGACATTGACGGCCATGTGCTGGACGGCAGCCCCTATCCGGTCAATCGCGCCGGCTTCACCCAGCACAGCATCTTCCATCGCCATCTGCCCGACGCCCATTGCATCATCCACACCCACACCACCGCCGGCATGGCGGTGAGCGCCACACGCGAGGGGCTGACCCCCACCAATTTCTACGCCGCGGCCTTCACCGGCCGAATCGCCTATCATGACTTCGAAGGCGTCACGATCCGTCCCGAAGAGGGCGAGCGGCTGATCGCCCATCTGGGCGCCCGCCGCATCATGATGCTGCGCAATCACGGCACGCTGGTCATGGCGAAGTCGCTGCCGGAAGCCTTTCTGACCCAGTGGATGCTCCAGCGCGCCTGCGAGATTCAGGTGGCGACCGGCGCGGCGGGAACCCCGATGGAGATTCCGCCCGAGGTCGTCGCCGTGCATCAGCGCGACCTGAGCGGCGTGCAATTGCCCGCCGGCCCCGGCGTTCCCGATTTCGAGGCGATGGTCCGCCGGATCGACCGCATCGATTCGAGCTGGCGGGATTAGGCCGCTCGGCTGCACCTGAACGTCGCGCCGCCCACCACCCAATATGAGCTTTTTCCGTGAGTCGCCCGCATTTTGCCGTTGATCGATGCGAGCGTTCATGTTTTCCTTGTCCGACGCAAGGAAGGGGTCGGTTTTTTGGCGACGAAGTGGAACGATGGCGCAACCCGCCGCACGGGTCATTCCCGGCGGATGAGCACCCATCTGGCCGCCGCCCTGGTCGTTTTCTGCGTGCTTCAGATTTTCATCGTCGCCAAGATGGGCGGATCGCTGCTGCTGCATCTGGGCATCATCATCGCGATCGGCGGCTTCGCCGTCGCGGCGCGGGGGCTGGAACGGCGCTGGGAAATGCTCGACCGGAGCGGTCTGTCCACGCATGGCTTGGCGGTGCGCTTCCGCCGCGACCTGGTGCAGCTCTGGTCCGCCAGCGTTATCGGCGGGCTGCTCTGGATTCCCGTCGCGATCATCTTTCGCGCCCTTTTCGGCTGAACCCAAAGCCGCGATCCATCGTTGTTCCTTCCTGACGAGAAGGAGCATGTCCATGGCCGACGCCAGCATTTTCGACCGATTGAAACAGGATCATGACGCGCATCGCCAGCTATTCGACAAGATGGCCGATGCGAAGGGCCAGCCCGACCGGCTGGAAAAGCTGTTCGAACAGTTCAAGGTGGAAGTGACGGCCCATGCGGCGGCGGAGGAAGAGACGCTCTACTCCACCATGCTGGCGCGGCCCGATCTGCGCGAAGATGCCCAGCACAGCGTTTCCGAGCATAAGGAAATCGACGATTATCTGGAAGAGATGGCCGGGCTTTCCTTCAATGGCGAGGAGTGGAACGGCGTCTTCGTCCAGCTCAAGAAGCGCTATCTTCACCATATCGATGAGGAAGAGAAGGAGATGTTTCCCAACGCGGCCAGGGAGCTGACCGCCGAGGAGGAGCAGAAGCTGGCGGCGCTGTTCGCCATGCGCAAACCGGCGGAATTGCAGCGCGCGGAAGCGGATGAGTAGAGCCATCTGCGCGAGGAGAGTCCCTGGGCGCTACGGCGGCCTGCGCGGTGCGCCGATCGCTTTGGAGAGCGGCACCCAAGGCTCCAGCTATCTGCCGCGAGTGCCGGATGAAACGCGCAAAATGGAGGAACGAGCGCGCTTCGTGAAGGAGTTGCGAGAGATTGGAGAGCAGGTGAAGATGCTCGTCTGATGACCAGCATGCTCCTGCGAAGGCAGGAGCCCAGTTCAGACGGCGGGACTGGGTTCCTGCCGCAGGAACACGGCAACCAAGACCTTACAGCAATCCCAACCGCGACAGCTCCCCCAGCAACCTGGTCGGCATCGCATCCAGATCATCGGCCTCGCCCGCACCCAGATCGGGCGGGGCATCTTTTCCCTCCAGATAGCGCCAGCCCTGATGGGCGCGCTTGGGCTGCGCGCGGACCGGGATCAGGCGCGGTTCGAGCCTAATCCAATAGCGGCCCTGCCCGGTTTCCTGAAAGCCCAAGATCGGACTGCGGCCCACAAGCTGATGCCCGTGAATCCAATAGAGCGAGCCGCCCGCCAATTCCTCCAGCCGCTTGGGCAGATAGCGCGTGGTCAGGCGCGCTTCCTCTGCATGGCTTTCCAGCCAGGCGCGGAGCGTGGCGGGGCTTTCGCTCTGAAAGGCGATCTTGGTGAGGTGGAGCGGCATGAAGCGAAGATGGGCGCTGACCGGCGGCGGTCAAGGCCCGTTACAAACCCCAGACCGTTGCAAGACCAAGGAAGGAGAAGAAACCCATCACGTCCGTCATCGTGGTCACGAACACGGCGGATGACACGGCGGGATCGACATTCACCCGATCCAGCGCGACCGGGATCAATATGCCCGACAAACCCGCCACCAGATTGTTGATGAGCATGGCCAGCGCAATGACGATGCCCAGATCATGATTGCCGTAGATCAACCCCACCGCGACGCCGATCAATATGCCCAGCGCCATGCCGTTGGCGCTGGCGATGCGGAATTCGCGGACGATCTGGCGGATGGTGTTGGAACTGGTGAGCTGATTGGTGGCGAGCGCGCGCACCGCCACCGCCATGGTCTGCGTCCCCGCATTGCCGCCCATGCCCGACACGATCGGCATCAGCACGGCGAGCACGACATATTTGGAGATGGTCGCCTGGAACAGCCCGACCACCGATGCCGCGAGAATGGCCGTGCCCAGATTGACCACCAGCCAGGACAAACGCGTGCGCACGGTTTCCAGAATCGGCTGGTTGATGTCGCCCTCGCCCGCGCCCGACAGGCGGAGAATGTCCTCGCCCGCTTCCTCGGAGATGATGTGGACGATGTCGTCGACCGTGATCATGCCGACCAGC
Organism: Sphingobium sp. TB-6; assembly: GCF_012927365.1. Classification (NCBI taxonomy): domain Bacteria; kingdom Pseudomonadati; phylum Pseudomonadota; class Alphaproteobacteria; order Sphingomonadales; family Sphingobiaceae; genus Sphingobium; species Sphingobium sp. TB-6. The sequence continues at coordinate 52,407 of NZ_JABBGL010000023.1, forward strand.
CGTCCGCTGGCGTCCACGACGGCGGCGGAGATCAGCGCATATTTCTGGAAGCGCAGCGCCACCTCTTCCTGGTCCATGTCGACCGGGATCAGCGTCTGTTCGCGCTTCATCAGGTCGGCCATGGCGACGCTGCGCGGGCAGGTCAGCACCCAGCTCAACTGGCAGGTGCCGATCGGCTTATGCGCTTCGTCGACGACGAAGATTTCCCAGAAATCCGACGTCAGGTCGCGATTGTCGCGCAGATAGTCGATCACCTGCCCGACCGTCATATGTTCCGGCACCGCGACCAGGTCGCGCTGCATCAGGCGGCCGGCGGATTCCTCCGGATAGGACAGCGCGCTTTCGATCGCGGCGCGGTCTTCCGGTTCCATCGCTTCGAGGACGGCCTGCTGGTCGGCCTCCTCCATATCCTCGATGATGGCGACCGCGTCATCGGTGTCGAGTTCGGCGGCGAACTCCGCCACCTGCTCGGGCAGCAGCGCGTCGAGAATATCCTCCCGGACATAGTCGTTGAGTTCGGAAAGAACCTCCGCGCCGACCAGATCGCCCAGCGCCGCCGCCACCGCCCCGCGCCGTTCGGACGGGGTGAGTTCGAGAAGATCGGCAATGTCGGCGGGGTGCAGCGGCGAGACCAGTTCGCGCGCGCGGTCGCGATCATCCTCCTCCACCGCGTCGAGCACGGCGGAGACGAATTGCCCCTTCAGCCGGTCATCCTCGTCATGGCGGGATTCGGCCTGTTCAGCGGCAATATCGCCCAATTCGTCCGGCCGGGGTTCGGCCATATCGGCTCGTTCGCTCATCGCGTCCCCTACTGTCCGGTTCCTGTAACATTCGCCCGCTTTTGCCGATGCTCGTCATAATTGCAATGCCCCAAGACGCTTCCATCCCGGCCTTAACGCTTTATATGGTCGATCATTCCCATTTTCCCCCAAGAGAGGATTTTTCATGGCTGACGATACCCTGACCCTTAGCCTCGACAGCGGCGGCGACGTCGTCATCAAGCTGCGCGCCGACCTTGCCCCCGGCCATGTCGAGCGCATCACCACACTGGCCAAGGAAGGCTTTTATGACGGCGTCGTGTTCCACCGCGTCATCCCCGGCTTCATGGCCCAGGGCGGCGACCCGACCGGCACCGGCATGGGCGGTTCCAAGCTGCCCGACATCAAGGCCGAATTCAGCCGTGAACCGCATGTCCGCGGCGTCTGCTCCATGGCCCGCGCGATGAACCCGAACAGCGCCAACAGCCAGTTCTTCATCTGCTTCGACGACGCCACCTTCCTTGATGGCCAGTACACCGTCTGGGGCGAAGTCACGTCCGGCATGGAACATGTCGACGCCCTGCCCAAGGGTGAGCCGCCCAAGACCCCCGGCAAGATCCTGAAAGCTACGGTTTCCTAAGAAGCCCATCGGTGGCGGAGATGGCATTGCCCGTCTCCGCCGCTTCCTCCGCAGGCGGTTCATAGGGACCGATGCTTTCGATGTGCCAGCGGCGATCCGCCTCGCTGGAGCCGGGCACGTCATTGGCCCGCCGCAGTGTCACCTGACGCAACCGATACCAGGGCTTCCCGTTCGCCGCGATGCGGCCATAGACCTGCACCGGCACGGTCACGAACAGCGATCCTGCCGCGCCCTCCATCTGCCCCGGTGCGCCGACATGGGCGTGAACCTCGCTGAACCCGCGGAAGCGGGCGGCGAAACGAACATCATCCTCGGCGCCGATGGCGCTGTTGTCGTTCCAGAGATCCTGCGCGTCGTCATAGCGCTTTTCCTCCAGCAGACCATAATAGCCCTGCACGACCTGGGCGGCGCCCTGCGCGCCCTTGGGGTCGACGGAATCTTCCTCCACCACGGGCTGGGGGTCGACCGGCAGGCCGCCGGGCGTGCCGGGCGCGGGCGGATTGAGCGGCTCCAGCGCCGCCTGCGCCTCCGCCCGGACATTATTTTCGACCTGCGCCGCGTTCGCGCCATTGGCCAGATTGTCGATCGCGCTCTCCTCCCGGCCGTCGCAGGCCGCGAGCAGGAGCAGGCATAGGGCCGCGCTGTACCGGACCCGCATCAGTCGCGCCGGCCTCGCCAGCCGTCACGCCGCGACCTGCCGCCGCCATCGGAGCGCGCACCGCCATCGGAGCGCGCGCGCGGCGCATCGCCCCAATTGCGTTCCGGCCGTGATGTCGTCATATCCCCTTGCCCCCTTCCTGGCTGCGGCGCCGGAGCGCCCGCGGAGGGATTGCCCTGACGGGCATTCCTCCAATTTCCGTTCCACCGATTGCCGTCGCCACCGGAACGCTCCCGCCAGCTCCGGCGCGGCGCGCCATCGTTCCAGTCGCCGCGCCTGCCCTCTTCGCGGCGGGTTTCACGGCGGCCTTCCCAATAGCGGCGCTGACCGTCGTTCCAGCGTTGGCGCTGGCCGCTGCGGTTGTACACATAATAGCCGCTGCCGGGATAGTAATAGCCGTCATACCAGCCGCTATAATAGCCGGGACGATAATAGCCCGACCCCCAGGCATCGTCATAATAGCCGCCGCCATAATAGCCGCTGCCGACACTCACGCCGCCATAATAGCCATCGTCATAAGCGCAGCCGCCCAAAGCCAGCGCGCCGGCAAGGCCGATCGCGGCGAGGAACCTCTGTCCGGTCCAGGCCATCGCCTTTCTCCTTAATCCTGCATCCATTCCATGCATAACGCGGGCTGTTTGAATTGGTTGTGAATGGCTGAGATTTGGGTGGGATTTCCTGCCGGTCAAAGAGCCGGATTGGATCTGACGTGGATCAGAGGCTGCAGGATGGGAAATTGGGTAGGTGGGACAGGGTTTGGCCATTTCCGGACATTTTCGAAGTTCGTTATCCCCGCGAAGGCGGGGATCCATCTCCTGACCTAACGCTTGATGCAACGCTGGGAGATGGATTCCCGCCTTCGCGGGAATGACAAAACAGGAAGCGTCCGCCTTCCTCCCCTATCAGCCGCTGTTCCTCAGAGCCGTCGCAATCGCGTTGATCGACAGTTCGATGCCTTCCTTGATGCGCGGGTCGTCTTCGCCGCTGCGGTGGCGCTTCATCAGTTCGACCTGGAGCAGGTTCAACGGCTCGATATAGGGCAGGCGCAGGCGGATCGACGTGTCCAGCTTAGGATTCTTCTCCAGCAGGCGCGACTGGCCGGTGGCGGCGAGCAGGCCGTCATGGGTCATGTCCCAGCCTTCGCGGATGCGGTCGAAAATCTCGGTCCCCCGTGCCTGATCCTCGACCAGCGGCAGATAATGGGCGGCGATGCCGAGGTCGGACTTGGCCAGCACCATCTCCAAATTGGCGAGCGCGGATTGCAGGAAGGACCAGTGCTGCGCCATGTCGGCCAGCAGCGCCTTGTCCTCAAAGGCGTTGAGCGCATGGCCCACGCCATACCAGCCCGGCAGCATCACGCGGGCCTGCGCCCAACTGAACACCCAGGGGATGGCGCGCAGATCCTCTATCCGGGTGCTTTTCGTGCGGCTGGCAGGGCGCGAGCCGATTTTGAGGCCGGAGATTTCCTGGATCGGCGTCAATTGCCGGAAGAATTCCTTGAACCCCTCCGTCCCGTAGACCAGGCCGCGATAGGCGGCGAAGGCGGTTTTCGACAATTCATCCATGGCGGCGGCGAAACGGGCGGCGTCGCGGTCAGAGATCGCTTCGGGTTCCAACGACGCGAGCAAGGTCGCGCTGGTCATCGCCTCCAAATTGGTCATGGCGACGTCGCGGGTGCCGAATTTGGCGGCGATCACCTCGCCCTGTTCGGTGATGCGGATGCGGCCCTGCACAGTGCCCTTGGGCTGGGCCTGGATCGCCGCGAAGGAGGAGCCGCCGCCGCGCCCGACCGCGCCGCCGCGACCGTGGAAAAGCTGCATCGCGGTGCTGGCGTCGGCAAAGACGGGCGCGAGCGCCTTGCTCGCCTGGAACAGCCCCCAGGTCGAGGTGATATAGCCGCCGTCCTTGTTGCTGTCCGAATAGCCGATCATCACTTCCTGATGGCCACGTGCCTGCACCACCCCCGCGATTTCGGGCAGGCCGAAATAGGCGCCCATGATCTTGGGCGCGGCCTCAAGGTCGGCAATGGTTTCGAAGAGGGGCACGGCCATGATCGCGGCCTGCGGCGGCGCGCCATCGGTGCCGGCGCGCCAAAGGCCCGCTTCCTTGAGGATGATGTTGACTTCAAGCAGGTCGGAAACGCTCTCCGCCTTGGAGATGATATAATGGGTGATGCATTGCGGGCCGTAGATGCGGTGCGCTTCGGCGGCGGCATGGACAATCGCGAGTTCGGAGGCGGTCTGTTCCGAATATTCGAAAAAGGCCGTGCCGAGCGGCCGGTTGTTCGCCAGCTCCCGCCGGAGCAGGGCGATGCGGGCATATTCGTCGAGGCTGGCATAGTCGGCCTCTACCCCGGCGACTTTCAGCAGTTCGGCCACGACGCTTTGGTGGACGTCGCTGTTCTGCCGCATGTCGAGCGTGGCGAGGTGGAAGCCGAAGGTTTCGACCGCGCGGATCAGGCGGCCGAGCGCGCCTCCCGTCGCCAGCGCGCCATTGCCTTCGCTCGCCAGGCCTTGCGCGACCGTCACGAGGTCGCGGCGCAGGTCGGTGGGGCTGGCATAGGGTTCCCCCTTGAGCGTCGAAGGGCGGGACGGGTCTTTGCCCCCCAGCGCCCGGTAAGTGGCGGCGAGGCGGGCGTAGATGCCGGAAATGGCGCGGCGATAGGGTTCGTCCTGACGACTGGGCGAAATGTCGCCGCTGGCGTCGGCCAGGTCCAGCACCGCCCGCGACACATGGGCCAGTTCGGTGGAGAGCGACAGTTCCGCGCCCAGGGCGTGGAGCGCATCCATATAGAAGCTCAGCGCGGCTTCGCAGCCCTTGGCGAGCGCGAGGCGAAGCTGTGGCGCCTGCACGAAGGGATTGCCGTCGCGGTCGCCGCCGATCCAGTTGCCGACGCGCAGGAAACTTTGCGGGCGGGCGCCCAGCACCCGTTCCCAGCGGGCATAGAGGGCGGGCAGCACCGGCAGGAAGACGTCGCGGAAATAAGCGAGAACATTTTCGATCTCGTCCGCGACGAACAGCTTTTCGCGGCGCAGCGGACGAGTCTGCCAGAGCAGCGCGATCTGGCGGAAGATCGCCTCGTCGAGATTTTCGCCCTCGTCGGTTTCGCTGCGGCCGCTGTCTTTGAGCAGCATCAGGTCCGCGATGCGGTTCTTATGATCGATCATGCTCTTGCGCCGCACCTCGGTCGGGTGGGCGGTGAGGACGGGGACGATCAGGGCGTGGGACAATAGGTCGAGGATCGCTTCGCGGTCGATGCCGTGCGATTCGAGTTTTTCCACGGCGGAGGCGACATCGGCGCCGGGTTCGGCGGCGACGCCCTGGCGATCCTCGGCCAGATTGGCAAGCATCGAGAACAGCATGAAACCGCGCACGAAGGACAAGGTGTCGTCCAGGCTAAGCGCGTCGAGACCAGTATCGACCACATCCGCGCCATGCAACCCACGCGCCCGGTCGACTGAGGCGGAGCGGATATATTCGGTCTGTTTGTAGATCTTCTCCCCACCATAGGCGCGGATGACGTCGCCCAGCAGGCGGCCAAGATAGCGGATATCGGGGTTCTGCGTGACCGCAGGCGCGGAAGAGGGTGCAAGAGTCGCCATGATGGATCGATGCTGCATCGCAACAATGGGATGGTCAAGGGAATCCGCACCCTTGCCGAGAGAGATGCTGTGCTCCTGCCTTCCGGTTTTGACAGCAGGGTTGCGCGAATACCCCGGCATGCGCCAAAGGAAAGCCGTGACCGCCAGCATCAGCATAGGAAATGACGGATCGGGCAATCCCGTTCTGGTCGATGTCGAGGAATTGCTTGCCACCCGACTGCTCGTTCAGGGCAATTCGGGGTCGGGCAAGTCGCACCTGCTGCGTCGGCTGCTGGAGGAAAGCGCCGCGCTGGTCCAGCAGGTGGTGATCGATCCGGAGGGCGATTTCGTCACGCTGGCCGACGAATATGGCCATGTGGTGATCGACGCGGGCGACTATAATGAGCGCGAGATCGTCAAGATGGCGGCAAGGATTCGCGAGCATCGCGCCTCGGTGGTGTTGAGTCTCGAATCGCTGGAGCTGGAGGCGCAGATGAAATGCGCCGCGACTTTCCTCTCGACCCTGTTCGATGCACCGCGCGATCACTGGTATCCCGCGCTGGTGGTGGTCGATGAGGCGCAGATGTTCGCTCCGGTGGCGGCGGGCGACGTATCGGACGAGGCGCGGCGGCTGTCGCTGGCGGCGATGACGAACCTGATGTGTCGGGGGCGCAAGCGCGGGCTGGCGGGCGTGATCGCGACGCAGCGGTTGGCCAAGCTCGCCAAGAATGTCGCGGCGGAGGCGTCGAACTTCCTGATGGGGCGCACTTTCCTCGACATCGACATGGCGCGCGCGGCTGACCTGCTGGGCATGGAGCGGCGGCAGGCCGAGCAGATCCGCGATCTGGAGCGCGGGCGCTTTCTGGCTTTGGGTCCGGCGATCTGCCGGCGGCCGGTGGCGGTGAAGATCGGATCGGTCAAGACCAGCACGCGGGGCGGCACCCACAAGCTGATGCCGCCGCCGGTCGCGACCACCGGGGATTTGCAGGAGTTGCTGTTCGCAAGCGCGGGCGAAGAGGAAAGCCTGCTCTCTCCCCCGCCGCGAGCCGAGCCACCACCGCTGCCCGCCGAGGAATTGATGCGGGCGCTGGCCGCCGCGCCTTCGGCCAAGCCTGCCGCGCCGGAACTGGATTTCGGGCAGAATGAGCCGGTGGTGATCGCCGTGCTGGAGGAAATCGTCGCTGATCTGGGCGAAGCGCAGCCGAGCGTGTCGACGCTCTATCAGGATTTCGGCGTGCGGTGCCGGATGAAGGGATTGCGGACGCCGCCGCTCGACCTGCCCGCCTTCCGCAAGCGTTTTGCCATGGCGCAGGCGGGGATGTTCGACGCCGCCGATCCACGCTGGGACGATGCGATGCGTGCTGCGGAGCCTCTGCCGGAGGATATGCTGGCGCCCTTCCTGCTGATTGCGCGGGCGGCGATGGAGGGACTGCCCTGTCCGGATGACGTGGCGCTGGCGCGGGCCTATGGCACCAGTTCGCCGGGCCGGGTGCGGCGGCTGATCGACTATATGGAGAAGCTGGGCGTGATCGTGGCGCGGACCGATTTCGGCGGGCGGCGTTCCCTTGGCGTGCCCCAATTGGGGCTGAGCACGGCGGCAGAGGGATGAGCGCTTCGATCCTCTTCGTCTGTCTGGGCAATATCTGCCGGTCGCCGCTGGCGGAGGCTGCTCTGCGGGCGGAGGCGGAGCGGGCCGGGCTGGCGGTCGAGGTGGATTCGGCCGGAACCGGGGACTGGCATGTGGGATCGCCGCCGGATAACCGGGCGCAGGCGGTGGCGCTGCGGCATGGGATCGATATTTCGGGCTATCGCGGGCGGCAGGTGACGGCTGTGGATTTCCAGCGGTTCGATTATGTCTTCGCGCTGGATGCGGAGAATCTGCGGAACCTGCGGCGGGTGCGGCCTTCGGATGGCACAGCGGAATTGCGGCTGCTGATGGACCTGGTGCCGGGACGCGAAGGGAGCGGGGTCACCGATCCTTATTTTGGCGACGATGCCGGGTTCGACGTGACCTGGGATGATGTGACACGCGCCGCCAGGGCGATCGTGGAGCGGTTGCGGGATCGGGATTAGCGCGGGCTGCTTAGCCAAGCCCTAAGGCCAATCGACATTCAGATGATGACGTGCCGAAAATGGTGGTTTTTCGTGACCCGGAGCGCAGCGTACTAAAAGTACGTGAGCACCGGAAGCACGGAAAAGCGCCATTTGCAGGCCGTCAGGGCTGAATGTCGATTGGCCTTAGGGCTGTTGCGGGGAATCGAAAATTGCGTTCAGGCAGGCGGCGATGCGGACGCCCGCACGGCGCAGCCGGTCGTCCAGCTCGGCGCGATGCTGATAGACATAGTCCCAGGACAAAGCCGGATCGGCCGAATAGACGGTCTTGCGCAGCGCAATGCTTTCGCGAGTCCAACTATCGGGATCGCAGATGCTCCAGGCGATCATCTGCTGCGGCGTGATCGAACGCGACAGCCAGTTCGCATATTCCGAATAGGACAGGGCGCGCTGCTCGATCAGGCCCGAATCCCAGACCGAATGCAGATTGGTCGCCGCACCGAAGAAGGTGACCTTCACATCATTGCCGCCACGGTCATCGCCGCCGCCGACATGCAGCGGTTGATGCAGATCCCCGATGATGTGAACGACGAAACGCAGTGCTTGGCGGCGGTCGTCCAGCGACGCCTTGGGATCGCGCAGGATTGCGGTGAAGCGGGTCAGGGCGGTCATCGCGTCGCCCTCCTTCGGGGCGTCGGATGGGCTGTAGTGATCGCCCTGCTTGACCGTGACATAATGCCAGGGGCTGGCCGTCTTGCGCCAATATTCGGCAGGGTCGGACCGCATGTCGTCGGGCCAGGTCGACGCCTCCGCCAGATCCTCCGTCCCCAGCAGCAGGCGGACCTGGGCGCGCGCCGCGCCGCTCAGATTCTGGTCGGCAATGGTGCCGGTGATCCGGTGACCGATCGGCCCCCAGGCCTGGGCGGGCGAAGCGGCGAGGAACGGCAGGGCGAAGAGGAATGAAAGGCGCATGGCGTCCCTCATACAGCTTTGCCCGGCCTCAGCCAGCGCGCTTTTTCAGAGGGTTGCGCTTCAGCTTGCGAAACGGAAACCGATCCACAGCGTCCGGGGCGTGCCAAGGTCGATGGACCCTCCGGCGTTGCGGGTAATCACCTCCTCGTCGAAGAGATTCTCGCCGCGCGCGACCAGGGTCACGCCATGGCCGAGGGGCAAGCGCGCCACCGCGTCGACCGTCAGCGCGTGGGGCAGCACATCGGTCTGGAGATCGTCCTCATATTGCTTGCTGACATAGCGCATCGTGGCGGAGAGCGCCGGACCTTGCTTCGGCTCCCAGGCGAGCGTGGCGCTGGCGGCATGACGCGGGCTTTGCGCGGGGGTGAGGCCGTCAAAGGCCATGCCCGGCGCATGCACGCTACTGTGGCTATAGGCGTAGGAAGCCGAAAGCAGGAAATCGCCTGCTCGAGCGGATGCCGTGAGCTCAAAGCCTTTGGCAATGATGGCATCAATGTTCTGGCGTTCCCGTACAATGATTTGTCGCCCTGCCACAACCGTTGAACTCCGGGTGACATTGCCAATGGCGTTGTCGAGGCGATTATAGAAGGCGGTCGCTGACAGGCTTACACCGGAAACGGGCGTTACATCGACACCTGACTCAACACCTTTTAACTTCTCGCTTTCAAGTGCCGGGTTGGCATTAGTAGTCACCATCGACGTGGCAGAACTGACCACGAAAGGCCGGTACAGTTCGTTGAGCGTCGGCAGCCGAAAGCCGGTATAGCCCGCGCCGCGTAGGGCGACGGCATCGCTGATCCGGTAAAGCGCACCCGCCCTTCCGGAGAACTGCCAGTCGGAACGATTGGCAAAGCTGTTGTTCGCCGCGCCCGTGCCGGTGGCGCGGAAGAAGCCGTCGCTGATCGTCCAGCGATCCGCCCGCACCCCGCCGGTCAGGACCAGGCGGCCCAGCGTCCAGTCATCCTCAGCAAAGAGGCCGGTGGTCATCTGCTCGCCGCCCGCATGGCGCCGGGCGGTGACGGGATTGGCGGCGATATTGGCGTTATAGGCGTCCTCGAACATGTCGCCGGTGGCGAAGCGGGTATCGGCGCCGAAGCGCAGCACATGATCGGGGCCGACCGGCGGGCGTAGTTCGATCTTGCCGCCGATGCCGGTCGAGGGCGTGTTGCGCTGGTCGAGCGACTTGCGGAAGCTGGAGGCCGAGATCACAATGTTGGAGAAGTTGCGCGCCTGGATATAGGCCAGCGCATCGACCTGCCACGGGCCACGCGAGATGAAGCGGATGCTGGCGTCCTGCCCTTCGCTCATGCTGTCCGCGCCCTTGAAGCGCAGGGTCCGCTCGTCATGGAAGATGGTGCCGCGAAACTGGATTTCCGATGTGGCGGAAAGCGGCGCGACGGCGCGCAAATTGGTCGACCAGCCGTCATAGGCGGCGGGCGCGGTGGCGGCGACGCGCTGGTCCTTGGGCGTGGTCTGGAACCCGTCGCCCCGGTCCCAGCGGCCCGACAGCGAAACATAGCCGTTGCCCAGATCCGGGATCAGGCTGGCGGAGAGTTCGGTCGCGTCCCTGCTGCCGTAGAAGGCGCTGGCGCCGAAGGTCGGGAGCTGGTCACGGGTAGCGCTGGCCAGTTCGATGGTCCCCGCCACCGCGCCCGCGCCGAAGGCTCCTATCCCGCCACCCCGCGTCACCCGCACCACCGACAGGCGGTCGGGCACCAGCGCGCTGAACGGGATATAGCCGAAAAAGGGATCGGCCATGGGCACGCCGTCGAGCAGCACCAGCGTCCGGCTGGACGCATTGCCGCCCAGAGCGCGCAATGTCGCCCCCTGCGCCGAAGGATTGGCCGAACGGCTGTCGGAGCGGCGGAACTGCTGGAAACCGGCGACATCGCCCAGCACGTTTTCGATCCGGCCGGAGGCGCTGTTGGTCAGCCGATCCCGGTCGATGATCACTGATCCATAGGCCGGCGTTCCGGGCGGCAGGGAAAGTCCCTCCCCCGTCACGACGATGCGGGCCGGATCGGGTGCCTCCGTCTCGGCGGCCGCGACGGTCGGTAGTGCGGCCAAAGCCAGTGACAGCGGAAGATATTTCATGACGCCCTTTCCCACCTCTTTTGCGGAGGGGACTAGGGACACCGGCGGAGAAGTTCAAGCGACCCTTTTTCCTGTTGACGCGGCCAGAATCTTGTCGATCGTCAGCGGATAATCGCGCAGCCTTATGCCCGTGGCATTGTAGATCGCATTGGCGACCGCCGCCCCCGCACCGCAAATGCCCAGTTCACCGACGCCCTTGGCCTTCATGGGTGAGCTTTTGTCGTCCAGTTCCTCGACGAACAACACGTCCTGATCAGGAATGTCGGCATGCACCGGCACCAGATATTCGGCCATGTCGTGATTGACGAAAAAGCCGAATCGGGTGTCGACGCTCAGTTCCTCCATCAGCGCCGCGCCGACCCCCATGGTCATCGCGCCGACCACCTGGCTGCGCGCCGATTTGGGGTTGAGGATGCGCCCGGCGGCAAAGGCTCCGCCCATGCGGCGGACGCGGACTTCGGCGGTGTCGATGTCCACGCCGACCTCGCAGAAATGCGCGCCGAAGGTCGCCTGCGCATAACGTTTGGCGAGGTCGCCATAGTCCATGCTGTCCTCCGCCCACAGCCCCTCGCGCCCCGCAAGCGTGCCGAGCGGCTGGGACTGGTTGCCCAGCCGCACCAGGCCATCTTCGAACAGCGCCTGGTCCGCCGCGAAGCCCGCCTTTTCCGCCAGCTTCGCGCGCAGGGCCATGGCGGCGGCATAGACGCCCGCCGTGGCGCTGTTAGCGCCCCATTGCCCGCCCGACCCGGCCGATGCGGGAAAGCGGCTGTCGCCCAGACGCACGGTCACGGCCTCCAGCGGCACGCCCAGCATTTCCGCCGCGGTCTGGCCGATGATCGTGTAGCTGCCGGTGCCGATATCGGTCATGTCGGTTTCGACGATGACATGCCCCCTGGCATCGACGCCGATGCGCGCCCCCGATTTGGTGACCAGATTGTTGCGAAAGGCGGAAGCGACGCCCATGCCGACCAGCCAGCGGCCATCGCGCACCTGACCCGGCTTGGGATTGCGGCGGTTCCAGCCAAAGCGTTCCGCGCCTTCGCGGAGGCATTCGACCAGCTTCCGGCTGGAGAAAGGACGCTGCGGTCCGGCTTCCGGATCATATTGCACATCGTTGCGGATGCGCAGTTCCACCGGATCGACGCCGCAGGCTTCGGCCAGTTCGTCCATCGCGACCTCCAGCGCGAGCAGGCCCACCGCCTCGCCCGGTGCGCGCATGGCGTTGCCCTCCGGCAGGTCCAGCGTCGACAGGCGATGCGTCGTCAACCGGTTGGGGCCGCGATAGAGCAGGCGCGTCTGCTGCGCCGCCGTCTCCGCCCCGCCGCCGGGCAGGTCGCCCGACCAGACTTCATGGGCTATGGCGTCGATCACGCCATGCCTGTCGGCGCCGATGCGGATGCGCTGGATGGTGGCGGGACGATGGGTGGTGTTGTTGGGGATTTGCGGCCGGGCGATCGCCACCTTGACCGGACGGCCGACCATGCGCGACCCCAGCGCCGCGAGCAGCGCATCGGCGCGCAGGAACAGCTTCGCGCCGAAGCCGCCGCCGATATAGGGGGAGACGAGGCGGATATTCTCCTTGGGGATCTTCAGCGTCTTCGCCATCTCGCCCACGCTCCAGGCGATCATCTGGTTGGAGGTCCAGAGGGTGAGCTTGTCGCCGTTCCAGGCGGCGATGGTCGCATGCGGCTCCATCATCGCATGGCTTTGGTCGGGGGTGGTGTAGCTCTGGTCGATCCTCACCGCTGCTTTGGCGAAACCGGCATCGAAATCGCCTGCCTTGGTATCCGCCGGCCCGCCGAAGCCGCCCTCGGGCGGGACGCCGTTCATGCGCTCCGCCGCGAGGTCGAACCGGCCCTGTTCCACGGCGTAGTCGATGCGGACGAGCTGGGCGGCGTCACGCGCATTTTCCAGCGTGTCCGCGATCACCAGCGCCACCGCCTGCTCATAATGTTCGATCTGCGGCCCGCCGAGCAGATGGGCGGTGTTCATATTGCCCTTGCCGAGCGCCCCCGCATTCTGGTGCGTGACGATGCCCAGCACGCCGGGCGCGGCCTCCGCTGCGCGCAGGTCCATGGCGCTGATCCGCCCCTTGGCGATGGCCGAACCGACGATCCAGCCATAGGCGGCGTTGGGCGCGGCATCATGCCGTTCATAGGCATAGGGCGCGGTGCCGGTGACCTTCGCGGCGCCGTCTATCCGGTCATGGGAAATGCCGATGACGCGGCCCCGGTCGATCGGGTTGGCGGTGGCTGGCGTGTCGAACTTCATGGCTCAGACCCCCTTCTGACGGTAGAGCGAGGCAAGGGTGCGGGCGGTCAGTTGCTGCTTGAACGCGTTGTGCTCGGTGGGGCGCGCGCCGCTGAGCGCCGCCTCGGCGACGGCTGCCGCGCCGGAGAGTGCTGCCGCATCGGCGGCGTCGGTGCGCCAGGGCTTGGTCCCTATGCCGCCGAAGGCGAAGCGGGCCTGGCCGTCCTTCGCGAACACCGCCGCGACCGACACCAGCGCGAAGGCATAGGAAGCGCGGTCGCGGACCTTGCGATAGACATGGGTGCCGCCCAGCGGCTTGGGCAAAGTGACCGAAGTGATGAGCTCGCCGGGCCTCAGCGCATTTTCCACCTCCGGCGTATCGCCGGGCAAGAGGTGGAAATCAGCGATCGGGATCGTCCGGCGGCTGCCGTCGGCGCTCGCCGTGTCGACGCTGGCATCCAGCAGGCGCAGCGCCACCGCCATGTCGGAGGGATGCTGCGCGATGCAAGATTCGCTTGTGCCCAGGATGGCGAGGCTACGGCTCATCCCCTTGAGCGCGCCGCAACCGCTGCCCGGCTTGCGCTTGTTGCAGGGCATGCGCGTGTCGTAGAAATAAGGGCAGCGGGTGCGCTGGAGCAGGTTGCCGCCCGTCGTCGCCTTGTTGCGGAGCTGCCCGGACGCGCCCGCCAGCAGGGCGCGGCTCAACACCGCATAATCGCGGCGGACCATTTTGTCGGCGGCGAGATCGGTATTGCGGACCATCGCCCCGATCCGCAGGCCGCCTTCAGCCGTCGGCTCGATGCGGTCGAGGCCCAGATGATTGACGTCGATCAGATGGGTCGGCATCTCGATCTGGAGCTTCATCAGGTCGAGCAGATTGGTGCCGCCCGCGATGAAACGCGCGCCCTGGGTCGCGGCGGCGGTCTTCGCTGCTTCCTCGACACTGGCGGCACGGCTGTAGGTGAATGGTCTCATGCCTTTACCCCCTCCTCCGCGACTTGGCGAATCGCCGCGACGATGTTGGGATAGGCGGCGCAGCGGCAGATATTGCCGCTCATCCGTTCGCGCACCTCGCTCTCGGAAAAGGCGATGCGGTCGAGATCTTGCGTGGCGTGGCTGGGGATGCCCGCCTCGATCTCCTCCAGCACCGCCACCGCCGAACAGATCTGGCCAGGCGTGCAATAGCCGCATTGATAGCCGTCATGAGTGATGAAGGCGCGCTGCATGGGATGGAGCTTTTCCGGCGTGCCGATCCCTTCGATGGTGGTCACATGATCGCCCTCATGCATCACGGCGAGGGTGAGGCAGCTATTGATCCGCCGCCCCTCGACAATCACCGTGCAGGCACCGCATTGCCCATGATCGCAGCCCTTCTTCGTGCCGGTCAGGTGCAAATGTTCGCGCAGGGCATCGAGCAGCGTCGTGCGCGGATCGAGTTGAAGATGCACTTCGCGGCCGTTCACGGTCAGTCCTACAGGCGTCATCGGCGCTCCTTCCTTGCGTCTGGCGGGAGCCGCCTGCGCCTCTCCCAAAGCGGGGATCGCGGCGGCGGCAGCGGCGCTACCCTGGAGCAGGCTGCGGCGCGTCAATGGTTCGGCGGTCATAGCTGCACTCCTCCTAATCCCCATGCGATACGAAATGGGAGGCGATTATATCCGTCAGTACGTCAGAGATTTAGGGAATGAACAGTAGCATATCGCAACGCAGCGCCAAGGCGCAATGCATGATTCCGCTATTTGGGACGAAATGGCTTCGCGGAGAAAAAAATGGCTTCCTGCAGATTCTCCCTTGCCGAGGTGGGAAGCCGCTGCTAGTTGCCCCCCACCCGCCGAGAGGACACCTCCTCCGGCCGCCAGAGCGGGCGTAGCTCAGGGGTAGAGCACAACCTTGCCAAGGTTGGGGTCGAGGGTTCGAATCCCTTCGCCCGCTCCAGATTTCGTAGAGAAAACAATAACTTACCCATCATGGGCAGAGGCTGGAATACCGCCGGGGTAACACTGGGGTAACTCTTCCCCTTTCCTATACCTGGT
The DNA here is from genome assembly GCF_012927365.1 of Sphingobium sp. TB-6. Lineage (NCBI taxonomy): Bacteria > Pseudomonadati > Pseudomonadota > Alphaproteobacteria > Sphingomonadales > Sphingobiaceae > Sphingobium > Sphingobium sp. TB-6. The sequence goes on from NZ_JABBGL010000023.1 coordinate 67,442, forward strand.
CCGATTGCCACTTTCAGGCATGAGCAATTCAACAATCTATCCCTGTGTCATGCTGCCACTACCGCCTTGGGCAGACCGGGATTGGGGTGGATTGCTGGGCAGCACAGCCGTGTTCAAGCCGACCTGCTAACGCCAATCCCTTCTAATTCTGTCTTCGACGCCCGTCGAACGTCGTCGGCGCGCAGCCAACTGGCGTCTTTCGGACGTACTATCTATGCTCGAAGGGTAAAAACGGTCGAGTCTGCGTTGCCTTCCGGCGTGTGCCCTTGGTTGCTTTACGCCATTTGTCGCCGCTCAGTTAAATTTTTCGCGCGCTTGTTCGCGCGCTTGGAAGTGAACCTTCCCGCTTTGCCGTCCAATCCGGCAGATAGGAACCTAGCAGATCATCAATCATCCGACGTAGCAATAATCGCCTCCATCGGATTGCCTCCATTTTCCTTCTCTACCGATGGCGTAACAACCCATGTCATCCGATTTCGACGACCGCCAGGAACCGAAAAAGCAGTAATGCGGCATCGGCGATTTGCCGGAGCTTCAACCAACGCCACATGATCGGGAGTGACTTCCTTTAATACGACAGCGCACAATCTGCCCATATATGGACGTCCTGCTATGTGATCGCACTTCTCATAATCGTCCCCGCATAAAGAGCATTCTTGGCGCTTAACGATAAGGCCAGCGCTCATGAACACCTGCGGCGGGAAGAACCACTTTTCCATCTCCCGCAAATGGTCGAAGCGCTTGTCGCGGTTAGTGAACCGGCCGCTGGCCCTAACGCTGGCGCTCAGAGCCTGTCTTGAATCTCATGCGTAACGAGCGATGCGTCGGATGAGGACGATGGCAGCGGCGGCATAGAGAAGCGCGGTTGCGGATTTGATAGTCCGCTCGAAGTCTTTGGCGAGGCGACGATTGC
>NZ_JABBGL010000024.1:0-63602 GCF_012927365.1 Sphingobium sp. TB-6
CGCGGTGCGCAGCTTGGGCAGATGTTTGACGTCGATATGGACAAAGCCCAGGTCATAGTCCTGGAAGCGCCCCTGTCCTTTACGCGGCTGCGCCGTGGGCTTGGGCGGTCGTCGATTGAGCCCTTCGACCTTGAGTACCCTGTAGATGCTGTCGCGATTGAGGTGTGGCAGGAAGTGCCGGAGCACGAAGGTCAGGTCATCCAGGGCAAAGCCTGTCGCCCTGCGTACAGCACAGATGATCGCGCGTTCTTCCTCATTCATACGCCAAGCCAGACGATGGGGCCGACTTGGGCGATCCAGGATCGCCTGCTCTCCTCGCTTGCGCCATTTGCGGACCGTCTCATCGCTGATGCCATAGCGTTTCGCCACGACACTGGCAGGCTCGGTCGAACGGGCAATTTCCGCCCTTACAGCAGGCGTGGTTCGAGCCTGGGGATGTATCTGCACCATCACGAAACCTCATCAGCAAGGACGGCAAAGCGCCACGCGTGATCCGCGATGGCATTCTTTACCATATCCCAATGATGTGTCGCAACCAGACAGCTAGTCCTCCCCTGATTGCGTCATCACGCAGATACCCAACAGGAGGAGGAAGAAGCGCGCCGTCACTCGGTCAGCGCCCCTCCCCGGCATGGTTGCACAACGGTCACCGCTGGCTCCATCCAAGTCCCAACGCCTTTTGCAGGGCGACAAATGCACGATCAAGTTCGCCAGTCGCCTCCAGCACCGACTGATCGGCAGCCAGCGCCGCCCGTTCGGCATCGATTGACGTGGTCATCGGTATCGCTCCCTGCGCGTATCGCTGCCCGGCATAGGTCGCTGACTGCCTGGCGCCGTTCCGGCTTGCGATACTCGAAAACAGATTACGGCGCTGATTACCGAAGCGGGTCAGGCTGGTTTCCGCATCCGACAGCGCGCCGAGGACTGCCTTGCGATATTGCGCTTCCGCCTCGTCGCGGTCGGCCCGGGCCTGCTCGACCCGAGCACGATTACGGCCGAAGTCGAGGAAGCTCCAGCTGATCCGCGGCAGAAGAAGGCCCGCGATGCTGTCAGGATCGATCACATCGGCAATATTGGGGCCACCGAGGCCGATGATACCCATGATGCTGACGGATGGGAACTGCCGGGCGACGTTGACTCCGATCTTTGCGTTCGATGCCGCCAGCTGCCGCTCGGCTGCGCGAATGTCCGGCCGGCGTCGCAGCATGGCGGCCGGATCGCCAATCGCGACAGTCCCGGGGATCATCGGGATCGGCGCGGGGGTAGACAGCGCGGCGTCGTGTGCACCGGGTTCGTCGCCGGTGAGCAGGGCAAGCTGGTCGAGCGTGGTTGCGATCTGCCCTTCAAGCGGCAACAGCCCGGCCTCCGTGCGGGTCAGCTCAGTCTGGAGCCGAACCACCTCGTCGCGCGACGATGCACCGCGTTGCTCACGCTGTTGAAGCAGGGCGAGTGATCGCTGCTGAAGCTCCGCGGAGCGACGGGCCAGGATCAGGCGCTGCTGAAGTTCCCGCAGGGTCACATAATTCTGGGCGACCTCCGCCGAGAGACGAACCTGCGCATCGGCCCTGCTGGCTTCGGCTGCCTGAGCCTGGGCTTCGGCACCTTCGGCGGCACGGCGTCGCCCGCCGACCAGATCGATCTCCCAAGACGCGTCCAGGCCGGCGTTGTAGAATTCGGCCCTGATACGATCGGATTGCTCGCCTTGCGTCGGCAGCGCGAGCGAGCCGGCGGGAAGATCGGCAACGATCGCAGTCCCCGACGCCGAGACGGTGGGAAGCTGGTTTGTGCGCTGTTCGCGCAAGCTGGCGCGCGCCTTGCGGATGCGCGCCTCGGCGATCACCACGTCCGGATTAGAGGCAAGCGCGCGGTCGATCAGCATCGTGAGTTGCGCGTCGCCCATGCCTTCCCACCAGCGTGCGACAAGGGGCTGCGGTACCGTGACTGCCTGATCCGCGCGGCGAAATGTCGATCCGGCGCGCTCGCCGCTCGCGACGCTCGGCGGGCCTCCATAGTCGGGTCCGACGACGCATCCGGTCAAAAGGGCGGGGAGAATGGTCCAGCCAAGTCGCTTCATCAGTGCATCGCCATCTGCGTGTCGGAGGAGATCGGGCGGAGGAACAGCGCCAGCGGCGTGGTGATCGCGATCGCGACGCCGAGCGCGAAGAACAGGTCGTTATAGGCCATGACGGTAGACTGTTTGAGGAGTTGACCTGCGAGCTGCCGATAGGCGCCGGCTTCGCCGGACGGCATGGCCATAACCCTCGTGAACCATTCCTGTGTGGTCGCCGCGTTGGCCGACACCGTTTCGCTCAAGCGATTGAAATGGAGGAAGGTCTGACGGTCCTGAAGGGTGGCCATCATGGCAAGGCCGATCGATCCGCCGAGGTTGCGCCCGGCATTGAACAGTGCGGAAGCATCGCTGGCATCCTCGGGCGCCACGGCGCTGATCGCGGCTTGGTTTAGGAACATCATAGCGAAAATCTGACCGGCGCCGCGAATAATCTGCGAAGCCGTCAGATCGCCACCCGCTGACTGCGCCGTTAGGTGCCAGTCCATGGCGCAACTGATACCTATCAGCGTCATGCCGAAGATCACTGCCACACGGACATCCAGATATTTGAATGCGAGAGGAAGAAACGGCATTAGCATGATCGCGGGAATACCTGAGACGAAGACGACCTGTCCCGATTGTAGAGCACTGTAATTTGCCATTACTGAGAGAAACTGCGGGATTAAAAAGGTGACGCCGTAAAGGACAACGCCGATGACAAGGCTTAGAATGAAAACACTTCCAAATGACCGGCTGAAAATCAGCGTTAATTTGAGAACGGGTTGCGAAGACCGGACTTGCCCGATGGCGATGAGTGTGAAGCCCAGCAACGTCGCTAGAGCGAGCTTCACGATCATGGCGGACTCGAACCACATCTCGCTCTGCCCTTCCTCAAGCATCACGGTGAGCGCACCTAGGCCAATTGCGAGCCCTGCGATTCCGAGCCAGTCAGCATGGCGCAACTGGTCGAGCCGAAGATGCTCATGCTTTAGCCCTAGCAGAAGGAGGAGGACGAGCCCGACGCAGACCGGCACGTTGAGGAAAAAAGCATAGTGCCAGCTGTAGTTATCGGTCAGCCACCCACCGATGATCGGTCCAAGCACCGGGCCAAGGATGGCCGTGCCGCCGAAGGCAGCGGTGCCGATCGGCTGCTGTGATGGCGGTAGCCGGGTTGCGATGATGGTCATTGCGGTCGGAATCAAGGCACCGCCGGTAAAGCCTTGGCCAACGCGCCCGGCGATCATCATCGGCAGTGTCGTTGAAATACCGCACACTATCGAGAAGCCGGTGAAGCTGACCGCTGCACCCAGAAGGAAGTTGCGCAGGCCAAACAGGCGCACGAGGAAGGGGCTGAGCGGGATCATGACGATTTCCGCCACGAGATAGGAGGTCGCGACCCAGGTGCCCTCAGTTCCGCTCGCGCCGATCTCGCCCTGGATGGTGGGCAAGGCCGCATTGACGATCGAGATATCGAGCAGCGCCATGAATGACCCGATTGTTCCCGCCGCGACGGCGAGCCAGTCGCGCAGGCCTGCGCGTTCGGCGGCCATCAGCGCGCGCCCTGCATCTCACCGCGCTTCAGCCGCTCGGTTTCCTGCTCGATCCGTTCCCGGCTTCCCTTTGCGCCGATCGTGTCGACCGTGACCTCGACTGACAGGCCGGGCCGCAGCACCCGGCGCGCTTCCGGACCCGCCTCAATGCTGATGCGCACGGGCACCCGCTGGACGATCTTCGTGAAGTTCCCGGTCGCGTTCTCGGGCGGGATGAGCGAGAACTGCGCGCCTGTCCCTGGAGAGAAGCTGGCGACCCGGCCTCGCAGTTCGGCGCCGTCCAGTGCATCAACCTTGATGGTCACTGGCTGCCCGACGCGCATCAGAGCGACCTGCGTCTCCTTGAAATTCGCCTCGATGTAGAGCTGATAGACCGGCACCACCGACATCAGCCGGGTCGCCGGCTGGACATATTGCCCGGCCCGCACCGCCTTGTCGGCGACAACGCCGTCGATGCTGCTGCGGATCTCGACGGCACCGAGATCCGTCGAGGCGCGCGCAAGCTGCGCCTGCGCGGTGCCGCGCTGCGCCTCCGCCTGGCCGATGCGAGCCGCTTGTGTCGCGATACTGCGACGGGCGGCGAGGTAGGCGGCGCGCTGCGCGCGCAGATCGGCGGCGGTTCGATCACGCTGAAGGACAAGGTTTGCCAGACGCTCACGCGATTCCGCCCCTGTCCGAGCGAGGGGCTCGTAGCGTCTTACCTCGTTCTCTGCCGCTGCCGCGGCAGCCTCGGCGCTCGCAACCTGGGCGGCGGCCTGAGCGACAGTGGCCCGTTGCTCGTCAAGCGTCCGGCGTGCGGTCGTGATGTTGGCGCCGGCTGCGGCGATCTGAGCTTGCGCCTGATCGACATTGGCGCGGTAGTCACGAGGATCGAGGATGGCAAGCAGCTGGCCGCGGCGGACATGCTGGTTGTCGGCGACGAGGACACGCTCGACGTAGCCGCCGACCTTCGGTGAAACGGTCACAAAGTCCGCGCGCACATAGGCGTTGTTGGTCGATTGGAGGTACTGGCCGCTTGCGCGGTAATTCATATACCAGACGATGGCCGCGATGATGCCGGCGGCAAGCGCGGCGATGAGGACGTAGCGGACTATCGGGTAGCGCTCGAGAAGCGAGGGCTTCTTCTCAGCCTGGGTCTCCGATTGCGCATCCTGCTTAGGGTCACTGCCGTTTTCTTCAGCCCGCTCGTCAGCCACTCTACAACCCTATGATATGTAAACCGCGCCGTATCATAGTGGGCTTCGGATATTATTCCACCTGTTCTGATTGATTTTCGTATGGAGCTTAACTCCGGCAGCCCGACAGAGCGGCGAGTGTTGGGTTCGCGTTGTTCCACCCCCCAATCTTTAATGATCGAGGAAGTCACATGAACCCCACCTTTAAATGCTGAGCTTGTTAGCGTGAGCTCATCAGAGACGACAGCCTCGGGATATGGCGGCTCCCCGTAAAAAGCCCCGCCGCGCAAACCCCGCATCGATTGCGGTATTGAGGCGACGTAGTGCTGGGGCTGCGCCTGTTATTTCCCTCACCAAGCCACGAAAAGGTATGATCGAGTTGACAATCGTCTTTCCACCAGCTTCCGCCACTTTACCAAGACGATTTTCGTTACGGTCCGCTCCTACATCGTAAGCGTGGGCTGGAGCTTCCAATTACCCACATCTCGCCGCACGACTGATTCCGCTCGACTCATGGCTATTGCCTGAAGGGAGCGGCCCATGATTCATCCCCAAGCACCATTTCGCTGGAGCGGGGGTGCAAGGTGGGAAATTCTGTTTTCGATGCGGCCGGATGGGCTGATGGAGAAGTTGATCCCGGCGCCTTTCGTGATAAGCGGCTGGGCGAACGGCTTCGCACGATGCTTGAGCAGATGGCAGGTGCGATCGGCGCGCCGATTCCGATGGCTTGTCAGGACTGGGCCAATACCAAGGCGGCGTACCGCTTTTTGTCGAACGGCGCGGTCAACGAGGGTGAGATTCTCGCCGGGCATTTTCAGGCAACTCAGGCGCGTGTGGCTGCCCTTGACGGGTTCATCCTCGTTTTGCAGGACACCACCGAATTTTCCTATCAACGGCGCAATCCCGAGCGGATTGGTGCCATCGGTCTTTCACCGAGCCGGCGCGATGAATGGTCGGCTTCGGCTTCATATGGTCTGCGGCCTGCTCATGCACTCCAGCCTGGCGGTCACAACCGAGGGATTGCCACTGGGCCTGACAGCGGCGAAATTCTGGACCCGTACCAAGTTCAAGGGCACCAACGCGTTGAAGCGGCGGATCAACCCCACTCGGGTGCCGATCGAGGAGAAGGAGAGCTACCGCTGGCTCGAAAATATGCGCCAGTCGACGGCGCTGCTGGGCGACCCGGGGCGACTGGTTCACATTGGCGACCGGGAGAACGACATTTACGAGTTTTTCTGCGAAACACAGGCGCTCGGCACGCATTTCCTGGTGCGCACCTGTGTCGACCGTCTGGCCGGTGACGGTGGCCATACAATAGCCGATGAAATGAGCGAAACCACCGTGAAGGGCGTGCATCGGGTCAGCGTTGGCAAGGATGATCATGCCGACATTGAGCTACGCTATCGGCGCATCCAGGTTTTGCCGCCGATTGGAAAGCAAAAGCGCTATCCCTCCCTCAGCCTGACCATCTTGCACGCCCGTGAGTGTGGAACACCGGAGGGTCGACCCCCGATCGACTGGCGGCTCATCACCGATCTACCGGTAACAACGCCGGACGAAGCCATCGAAAAGCTCGACTGGTACGCCCAGCGTTGGAAGATTGAACTTTTCCACAAGATACTCAAATCCGGCTGCCGAGCCGAGGATGCACGGTTGCGGACCGCCGAACGCCTCGCCAACCTGATCGCCATATTCTGCATTCTGTCCTGGCGTCTGTTCTGGATGACCATGATCAACCGCACCGCTCCTGATGCATCGCCTCGGCTGGTCCTGACCGATGGTGAAATCACGCTGATCGACCGTCTTGCGGCGTACCGGAAGAACGGATCCGCAAGCAGAACCCTCGCCGATTATCTGACCCAAATCGCTCGACTCGGAGGCTATCTTGCGCGAGCCCATGATCCACCTCCCGGCAACATTGTCATCTGGAGTGTAAGCGCCGACAGAAGGTGGCGTTGACGCGGCCAGTCAGGCTTTGCGGCGTGTCCGCGGCGCCCATTTTTTCGCGAGCGCTTCCAGCCTTGCCTCGATCAGGGGGATATCGGGCTGGGCGTTGGGATCATGGTCGTCGCCGAGGGTCTCCAGCGCCTCTTCATGATATTCATGTTGGGGGTCGCCGAGCGCTTCGAGCTTTTCAGCATAGCCCCACGGGCCACCGCAGTCTTCTGGCGGCCTCATGCCTACTGCGTCGAGGATGAGCGGATATGTCAGGTCCGGCCTGGCCGGGCTGACGCGCTCGATCTTGACGCTGTGATCCCAGGCATCGCCAAAGTCGTAGAGATATTGGAAGGTCTTGCGCCTGGTATCCGCCAGAACCTGGGCGAGGGTAGCTTTACGGGCGTCGAGCGGTCCGTCGAAGCCGTATTCAGGATCGGGGATGCCGAAGCCGGTTTGCCCGAAGCTCATTTCCCACAGGTGAGAGTCCGTCCAGGAAAAGGCCGTCTGGAAGACGGTGTGCAGGCGATCGAGCCGGATATTGAGCGGGACCTCCAGCGTCCGACTGACGGTCGGTGTGACATCGTCCAGCGTAATCTTCATCCGCACCACGGTGCCGTTGCTCACGCAGCCTTCTCCAGATCGTTGGTCATCCTCGATGTCTGCCAGTTCCAGGGCAAGAAGTCATCGATCCGATTGATCGGATGGTTGCCGATGCGCTCGATGACGTCGGTAAACCAGGCCTCGGGCTCGACACCGTTGAGGCGGCATGTGCCGGCCAGCGAGTAAAAGAGCGCGGCGGCCTCTCCACCCTTCATGGAGCCGACGAACATCCAGTTCCGGCGCCCAAGAGCGACACCGCGCAGCGCGTTTTCCACCAGATTGTTGCTGATCTCGAGCCGACCATCATCGCAGTAGCGGATCATGGCCCGCCAGCGGTTGAGCGGATAGCGACAGGCACGCGCCAGATTGCTGTCGGAAGACAGGCCACGATTCTGGGTTTCGAGCCAGACGCGCAATGCCTCCAGCTTCGGCATCGCCTTGATTTGGCGGATACGTCTTCGCTCATCAGGTGGCGCACCCTTGATATCGCGCTCGATGGCGAAGAGTTCGGCGATCCGCACGACCGCCTCCGCCGCGATCGGTGACGGGCTCTTTTCCAGTATGTCGGTAAATTTCCTACGACTGTGACTCCAGCATCCAACTTCGACGATGTCCCTGGGAGCCTTGGTTTTGGGGTCGCGGTAAAGCGCGTTATAGCCCGCAAAACCATCCGCCTGGAGATACCCCTGATAGCCGGCGAGATGCTTTGCCGGATGCGCTCCGCCACGATCTGCGCTGAAGCGGAAGGCCACGGCGGGCGGGCTCATGTCGCCGCTGGAGCGATCATCGCGCAGATACACCCAGAAGTGCCCGGTTCGACTGCCGTCGCCATTGCCCAGCAGCGTGACCGACGTGTCGTCCCCATGGATTTTGGCGGCTTCCCGGATATAGGCGAACAACCGCTCGCCCAGCGGCGCCAGCAGCCACGCCAGTTTTCGCGCCCAGCGGCTCATCACATCCCGATCAATGTGAAGCCCAACGCGGCGGAAGATTACCGACTGCCGGTGCCAGGGCTGGTGATCGACAAAGCGATTGACGACGAGGTGGGCCAGCAGGGCGCTGCTCGCCATCACCTTGGGCAGCGGCAGATCGACAGCGGGCGCTTGTCGGATCTGTTCGCAGGATCGGCACGCCAGCCTGGGCCGGACATGGCGGATGACCCGGAAGCGCGCCGGGACATAGTCGAGAACCTCAGTGACGGCCTCGTCGATCTGCACTGACGGTCCATTACAACCGGCACTGCACGGGCCGGGCTGATGATCGACGGTCTGACGCGGGAAGTGTGCGGGAAGCGGAACGCGGCCGCCGGCTTTGCGGGCCGATTTCATCACGGGCGGCGCTGACACCTCATCGTTTGCCGGTTCCGGGGCTTCGACCTCCTCGAACATCAGCCGCAGCTGGGCGATATCCATTTTCTCGGAGCTGCGGCCGAACTGGACGCGCAGCAGCCGCGCGACACGATGCTCGAGCTTTTCGATCCGCAAGGTCTGGGCTTTGACGGTGGCTTGCGCCGCCGTCAGTTCGGCCCGTTCCTGCTCCATGACATCGGCCATCTCCAGCAGCATTTTCTGCAAGAGAACCGGGTCTGTGGGAAGGCGATCAAGGGCGAACCGCATGCCGCCGATAATAGCCGAAGCCCACGGTAAATCCTACATAAAATGGCGGTTTTCCTGATCTTTTTGGCTATGCGAGCCTCGGCGTGATCACCTCGTCGTGGACGATCGCCTGCTTCCAGTTCAGCCCTTCAACCAGCATCGCCATCTGGGCTGCCGACAGGCGGAGCGCGCCCTCATGAGCACGAGGCCACACGAACTTTCCGCGCTCGAGACGCTTCGCATACACGCATAGCCCGGACCCGTCCCAGACCAAGGCCTTCAACCTGTCGCCCCTTTTCCCGCGGAACAGGAAAACCGCCCCCGAGAAGGGATCAAGCTGAAGAATATTGCGCACCTGCGCCGACAGCCCATCAAATCCCTTGCGCATGTCGCACGGCGCCAGCGACAGATAGATTTTCGTCGAAGGCGGGAACGCCAGGCTCAATGATCCAGCTCCCGCAGGACATCGAGCACCTGTTTCAGGGCGGCCCGATCGACCTCGCCATCAACCAACACCGTCAGGCCGCACCGCCCGCGGACCTCGATCCGCCCTGGTTCCCCAGTTTTAGCCGACGGCGAAGACGATGCCAGTTCGACCGGCACGAAGCCTGCCATCGCTCCGCGGAGCAGCTGCTTGCGCCAGGTATAGAGCTGGCCTGTTCCAATGCTGTGCCGTCGAGCTACGGTCGATATGATCGCGCCAGGCGCCGTCGTCTCCTTCAGGATCGCCAGCTTCTCCTCGTCGCTCCAGTTCCGACGCCGCTCCAACCGTACAAGCGCTCCGCCATCACCGCGACCGCTCATACGAGGCTCGTTTGACTGCTCGATGTCCATGCTCACGCCTCCTCAAAAGCCGCGAGCTTTCCTATTCCGCTGCCGGCAGCAAGGCCGCCTTCCGTCGGCGCTTACTCTGGAGTGGATGGTCCCGACTGATGGACATCAAAATCGGTGCCGACGTCAGCCGTGTCACTTGTGGGTAATTGGAAGCGTCAGACCCCGCTTACCCTACATCGAAATCCGGTCCGAGAACATCGTCCAACTCAGCGATATTACGCTTTATCTCGTTGCAGGTGCGGGTCGATGCCCGATCATATGGGTTAGAAGAAGCGCTTAAGAGAATGGGTGGGATATCCTGCTTTACCGCTCCAACGTCTTTAGCTGGTTGGGAGGCAATAGATCGAACTGAATCCGTTCCGGTATTTTTGGATTCCTTGTGTCCCTCCTGAGCCGCGCCGGCAGACGCAAAAGTCAGTACCAAGATAGTAAAGGCAGCTGAAAATTTCGTCATATCCGTCCCTATCTACTATGATAATATTCAGATATTCCTGTACCACAGGGTAATCTCTTGTGTGATATTGGAGACGCCAGCACGATAAGCTGCAACGATGGACGTCACCGTCGCATCAGTGGCTCTTGTTCGCGATTCGAAGGACCGCACTGCCACATCACGTGCTGCCCCGCTTGTGACCTCTGCGCGCACGACAATAGTGATCAATGGGGGAGCCTTCAGTCCCTGATCAAAGGTGGCCGTGAACTGCGAAATTTCCGCCGACATGATGTCCGCCGGTTTTTGGAAGTCGCTTCGCGCAACTCGCGTTCGGGAAGACTGCTCCAGCTGGTCAATCAGAGCTAGACGGAACATCTCCGGGACGGGTTGGGACCAACGTGCTTTTGCGAGAGCAGCAACCCGCGAGTTGGCATTGGTTTCAATGCTGTCAGGCCGCAGATTATTCGGAAATGAAAGCTGGCGGACAGCAACAACCCGTGCATCGGCATCAGGCTGCCTTTGCGGGGGCTCACTGCGAAAGGAATATAGGTCCGCAGGCTTACCTCCGCCCAGAAGCCCACCAACACAGCCCGACAGCGAGACTAAGAGGAGCGCTGAAGAGATTTTTAGCAAACTTTTCACTTTGGCAGCTCCACTTCTCGCGCTTTCCCTCTTCCGAGAACAGAACGCGGATCTTGCTGTATTTGTCGGGTAAGTCGATCGAGTGACTCGGCAGCCTTTTCAAGCCCACGTAGAGCCCCCGCCACACGATTACCTTCTGGCCCCTCAAGACCTTCTGCACTCGCGTTCAACTTAGCTATAAAAGCCCGTGCATCGTTCGTCGCGCTCTTCGCATTCGCGGCCGCTTCTCGGATGTCTGCAAAGGCTTGCGTACCATCGCCCTGAATAGCGGTTCTCGCAGCCGCCGCAGCCTGCTCGATGTCACCCGACGCTGAATCAAGGCGACGGATTGCATTTTGAGCATCCGCAAACATTGCCTTTCGACTGTTAAGTTCTGCCGTCACTGATCTGATGTCAGCGAGCATGCCATCGACCTTTGCGATATTTCGGTCAGAAAGCACCCGATTGACCCGATCGAATGATTCAGAAACCTTAGCGAGGGTCTGCCCTCCCGCTTCCAGCACCGAATCCAACGACCCGGGCTTCGCCCTTATTATCGGGGGCTGCTCACGCGAAGCATCGCGAAGCAGTGGCCTTGTAGGCGAACCAGGAGTTAACTGGATAATGCTGACCCCTGTCACACCTTGGGACTCTTTTGAGGCAAATGTATCTACCCTTATGGGTGTACTCTCTTCGACCTTCACATCGATAATCACACGGCGAGAATTCGATGGATCTACACGAAGCTTCGTGATCTCCCCGACCTTGATGCCGTTAAAGTCAACTTCGCTACCTTCGGTTAGGCCGCGCACAGGTCCGTCAAAAACAACTCGATAATGGTCGAAGCCTTTACCAAATTGGTCGTTACCTAGCCAGAGAATGAAGCCGATCGCTGCCACCAGCAGACCAACTGTCAGACTACCCACCAGAGCGTAATTGGCATGCCTCTCCATTTAGTCGCCACCTGAGTTGAATCGCCGTGCTCTTCGGCTTTGAAAATAAGAGCGTGTCCATTCGTCTTCAGAATCACGCAGTTTCTCGACTGCGTCAGACGCGACGATCCTTTTGTCCGCCAGAACCGCTACTCGATCAGAAATTTGAAACAGGCTGTCCAGGTCGTGGGTGACCATGACGACAGTCAATTCCAAGGCATCACGCAGCGATACGATCAAGTCGTCAAACTCTGCAGCCGCGAGGGGATCGAGGCCTGCCGTTGGCTCATCTAAAAAAAGAAGCTTGGGATCGAGCGCTAGTGCACGTGCAACGCCAGCACGTTTTCTCATGCCGCCGGAAAGTTCTGCCGAGCGCTTATAAGCTGCATCATTAGCAAGCCCAACCAGAGAGATCTTCATCTGGGCCAATCGGCTTAGAAACTTGCCTCGAATTTCGGTATGTTCAAGAAACGGCGCTTCGACATTCTCTTGAAGCGTCAGGGACGAAAATAGCGCACCGTTTTGAAACATGACGCCCATGTTCGATGCGAGCCATTGCCGATCAGGACTATTAAAGATGTCCTGACCGTCTACTATTACCGATCCAGAAACTGGTCTCTGTAATCCCAACATCGTATTGAGCAACACGGATTTTCCGCCGCCCGAAGCGCCAACTATTCCAAGAATCTCCCCGCGATAGACGTCGAGGTCTAAATCTTCATGGATTACCGTTTTACCGAACGCTGTTTTAAGGTCGCGTACTTCGATCACCCTTTCCCGCTCGGCCATCACAGGTCCAATTTCATGAAAACGAGGGCGAAAGCTGCATCGAGGAGGATGATGGCGAACAATGCCTGAACGACTGCGGTCGTGACGTTTCTACCCAACACCTCGACGTCGCCACGGACGGCCATTCCCTGGCGGCAGCCAGTCAGTGCAATGATGATGGCCATTACAGGTGTCTTGATCAGACCAAGCCAGAAATGCTGAAGGTCCACCGTCTGCCGAAGACGCTCTACGAAAAACACTGGTGAAATATCTAAAGAAGCCCAGCTCACAAGCAGGCCACCAAGAATGCCGGCAATCATCGCTGCGACTGATAAAAGCGGGAGAGTAATGATCATCGCCAGCACGCGTGGGGTTACAAGCGCCTCCGTGAGATCGACACCCATGACCACCATTGCATCTGTTTCTTGGTTCATTCGCATAGCTCCGATTTGGGCAGCGAATGTAGACGTCGATCTGCCAGCCAGAAGAATTGCTGGTATTAGCACCCCAAACTCGCGCAACACCGATACCCCAACGAGCTGAACGGTGAAAACCGATGCCCCCAAGTTCCGCAGCAGGTTCGTGCCGACCAAAGCCACCACTGCCCCGATGAAGAATGTCATCGTCATGATGATTGGGAGCGCCTCGAGACTTCCCTGCTGCATCACGCTTACTAGCGCTCGCACGCGTAACCTGCGAGGGTTGATAACCGCTCTTCCAACGCCCACCTCAGAGCGGCCCAGGAACAGGATGTTACCATATAGTTCGCTTAGTCCTGCAACCACTTTGCGGCCTAAGCGTGTGAAAAAACCGTAAGACTTTTTGGGTTTTTCGGTCGCATGTTCCTGGATTGCGGGGGCAACGATGTCTAGGACACGCCGAAGCCGATCTGGTACATCGTTTCCTAGATCGCTGGCACCAAGCGCCTGAATAAGCGCGAACGCGCCTGCACTGTCGACCCGCCCTAATTGGCTCCAGTCGATCTGCTCGTCTGAAGCCAGCAAATGGCCATCGGTCGTTGCTCCCGCCGATTGGACCGTTGAGGCCAACCAATCGCCCGAAATTTTCGTTACGTTGTTTTCGGAATGAATGACGGGTTCAGAGAACGGCAAAATCACACCCAAAACCGTTTATGGTACGATACGGTATACTTAACGTGAGGGGATGTGCAATAGGGCAGGCTTACCGTGCTGTTCGCACACCGAGAATCGGCGTCCTTCAGGCACTGGCTGATGTGCGGGGACGGTACGGCCTAAAACTTACCTGCCGCCTTAATGGGATATCATCTCGATGGAGACACGGTCGAACAGCTTTCTGGTTCTCGCGGTGACGGGCTTGCTGCTGGGCACCTTGGTCTTTACGCTGTGGCTGTTGGAGCCTCGCAACGGGAACCGCAGGCCCTATATGATCCGCTTCTCGGGAAGCGTCGCCGGCATTGAAAAGGGATCACCGGTGACATTTTCGGGCGTGCCGGCTGGGCATGTTACATCTGTCGGATTCGACAGCCAAGACCCGTCCGTGGTTCTGGTAGCTGTCAATTTGGAACCAGAAATCCCTATCGTTACCGGCGTCAAGGCTACGATTGTCCGATCAGCATTAGGCGGAACGGCGAACATCAGTCTCGATGGCGCAACACATGATGCGCTCCCGATCGTTGCCGCAAAAGACGGGGAGTTCCCGATCATTCCTGCCAAGGAGGACGGGCTTCTTGGTGGTGGGGGAGACCCGATAGCACTTGTGGAGAAGGTAAGCCGCACCGTGGACTCCGTTTCACGCAACCTTGGTGCCGCTCAGCAGCAGCGCGCGAACGAGCGTCTTGCGGTGCTCGCGCACAACTCCGCGGGGTGGGTAGACAAGGTTGGAACGGCGTCGGAGGGACTCATCGGTGCGCGAGGGCGTATGGTTGCCTTGGGAGAGGGTTTGCAACGGTCAGGCAATCGCGCCGAAAGTCTGAGGGTCACCTTGAAAGATCGCGGTCCATCCGCTCTTGCTAAGGCGAACCGCAAATTAGGGATCGCTCGTGACTCAGCTGAAGGATTCGCTGCCCGCGCCGAGGCTCTGAGGCCCGAGATCGAGCGGGCGACCGCCCTGCAGGACCGCCTGGTCGAGACAATAGGTTCAGTAAGGAGCAAGGTAAGCGCCGTCAGGGAGACGGCCGTTCGTATCGATCAGGAGGGGCTGGGTCTAGGCTCTCCGTCCCTCCCCACATACAAGCCTGACGCAGAGCCTGGGAAATAATCTGCTTGCAACGTTTTCAAGCCGTCGGCGGAGTCCGAGCCGCGGCCACGGAGCCTACGGTCCTTGCGGCATTGCTCGTCAAAGTGCTCGGATCGCGCTATTCTCGGTCCAGGAGAAAGAGATTGAGCGATGATGAGAAGAAAAAGGCGCGGCGCCCCCGAAAGATGGGCAGACCGACCACCGAGGACGCGCTCCGCCTGACCTCGCACATCCTCAAGAGCGCTCGCCAACTGTTCTTCGAACACGGGTTCGATGGCGCCAGTGCCGACATGATCGCGGACCAAGCGCGCATCTCCAAACGAACACTGTACGCGCGCTTCGGTAGCAAGGCGCGCGTGTTCGAGGCGGTGATCCTCGACGAGATCGATACGCAGCTGCGCGCGCTCGAACCCTCCGGCAGCGACGAACCCGACATTGGAGCGCGCCTTCACGTGATTGCCGATCGCCTGCTCGAGTGGCTCCTGACGCCCCGGATCGCCTCCATGGAACGCGTCGTCATTGCGCAAGCGGTGCGTTTCCCCGCGCTCGCGGCGAACATCCACGACTTCGGTTACCAGCGGGCCGTCCAGTGGGTGGCATCGATCCTCGCCCACGCCAATGCCAAGGGAGAGCTTTCGCTGGCCGACCCCGTGTTCGCTGCCGAGCAGTTCGTCACACTCGTCGTGGTTGCCCCCATGCGCCGTGCAGCGCTGGGGTTGTCTCCGCCAGCTTATGACGAGGCGGCGCGCGATCGTATCTCGCGCGGTATCGACCTGTTCCTTGATGGCTGCCGCCCGCGAGACGGGGATGGTTGCAGCAAGTGATGCCCGCCACGGACGACGAGCCTCAGATCGGTGAGCGTGCGCGCCTCGCAGAGCTTATCCAGATCATGGGGCGCCACGGCCTGAACGGGCTCGCCTCTCGCCTGGGCCTGCTGCCCGGTCGTTCCGAGCAGCCGGTGGACGTCGGTACGCCCGAGCGGGTCGTCGCGCTGCTGCGGGACCTTGGACCCGTTGCGGTCAAGCTGGGGCAGGTGCTGGCGACCCGTGAAGACCTGCTCGGGCCGGAATGGGTGCGCGCGCTGTCGACGCTGCAGGACCGGGTGACCCCGTTGCCGTTCGAGGCGCTGGAGCCGACGATCCTGGCTGCGCTTGGCTCCCCGATCGCGGACGTGTTCGCGAGCTTCGACCGCGAGCCGATCGCCGCGGCCTCGATCGCGCAGGTTCATGCAGCCACCCTGAGCGACGGAACCGAGGTCGTGGTAAAGGTACGCCGACCGGGGATCGCGGAACGTGTCGATGCCGACCTGAGGCTGCTCCGCCGCATTGCGCGGCTCGCCGCGAGACACTCACCGGAGATCCGCCGCCTCAGGCCCGACGAGCTGCTCCGGTTCTTCGCGGAGAGCCTGTCGCAGGAAATGGACCTCAGTGCCGAAGCGGCAGCCTGCGAGAGCATCGGCGCGTTCCTGCAGCCGCTCGGCGTTCGCACGCCCGCCTTCTACTGGGATCAGGTCGGCCGCCGGATCAATGTGCAGCAGCGGCTCGACGGCATGCCCGTCCGCGCTATCCTTGATGGAGCGGGAGACTGCGGTGCGGATATCGCCGGCAGATATGCAGATGCAGTCCTGCGGATGATAATCTTCAACGGCCGGTTCCATGCGGACCCCCATCCCGGCAATGTCTTTGTCCTCGCCGATGCGTCGCTGGCGTTCATCGACTTCGGGGCGGTCGGCGTGCTCAGCCCCGCCCGACGAAACGAGGTTGTTACGCTCGTCCTTGCGATCGCCGGTGAGGACACGCGATCGGTGACGGACGTGCTGCTGCAATGGTCGGGCGAAACAGACGTCGATCGCCAGGCGCTGACCCGCGAACTCGACGCGCTGATCGGCCAGTTTCGCGGGGCGGTACTCCAGCAGATCGAGCTCGCCGACGTCTTCGGTCGCGTCTTCGCGCTGCTGCGCACCTACCGCCTGGCGCTACCACCCGATCTGGCCCTGCTGCTGCGAACCCTGCTGATCGCCGAAGGGTTCGTACGACGGCTCGATCCCGGCTTCGACATCGCGGCGCGCGCCGCACCGATCGCGCGCGAACTGCTGCGGGAGCGGATCGGCCCGGCCGGCCTCAAGCGGGGCGGACGCCGGCTGGCGACGAGCCTGGGCCGTCTCGCCGCCGCCTCGCCCGAGCTGGTGGCTTTCGCCGAGCGGGTAGCGCGGTCGGGCGCGCTGCCGATCGAATTACAGGGAGGCGCGGTTTCCCCAAATCCGACGTCGCCCTGGCGCGCCGATCCCAACATCCTGTCAGCCGGGCTGCTCGTCGCCGGCGCGATCCTTCAGCGCGACCATGATGTTGTCGGCGCAATGATGATGGCATCTGCGGTGCTGCCAGCAGCCTGGGCTTGGTTCGCAAGCAGGCAGAGGCGCTGAGGGAGTGGAACAATCCAGGACAGGTGGCGTTTTTCCGAAAAGTAAACCGGTCGGTATATATATTGCCGCCTAATTTCATCGAACAGGGGCCTATCTTTCTTGTCCGAACTATTGGAAAACCGATCGCATGTATCGACTGAGGAGTGGCCGGAATTTGGCGCCGCATTGAGCGACCTGATGCCTAGGCTGGCGAGCTATGCGCGATCGCTGGTCAGGAATTCCGATACTGCACAGGACCTTGTTCAGGAAGCCGTGCTGAAGGCCTGGCGCCACCGCGCGTCGTTTGAGCCCGGTACGAATTTGAAGGCTTGGACTGTCAATCGGCGTGCAAACGGGACCCCCTTTCGAGTATGGCACGACGGTCGAGGAATGCTCCTTGCACTGCGAGCGGCGTAGGGAGGGCGGAGCCCGACCGGAGGCGCGCGCAGCGCAAGGCATCTTAATCCCGGCGTGCCGCAGGGATCAGTTTCGGTTCTTGAAGCGCCAGCTGTCATTGCCGGTCTCGATGATGTCGCAATGATGGGTGACACGATCGAGAAGAGCGGTGGTCATCTTGGGATCGCCGAACACGGTTGGCCATTCCCCGAACGCCAGATTGGTCGTGATGATGACGCTGGTCTGCTCGTAAAGTTTGCTGACCAGATGGAACAGCAACTGCCCGCCTGAGCGGGCGAACGGCAGATAGCCAAGCTCGTCTAGGACGACGAGATCGAGCCGGGCGAGCTGGGCGGCAAGCGCGCCGCTCTTGCCGATCCGGGCTTCTTCTTCGAGGCGGGTCACCAGATCCACGGTGTTGAAGTAACGCCCCCGCGCCCCGGCGCGGACCACATTGGCGGTGATGGCGATGGCCAGATGGGTCTTGCCGGTGCCTGTGCCGCCGACCAGGACGACATTGCGCTGTGCAGGCAGGAACGCGCCGCTGTGTAGCGAACGGACCAGCGCCTCGTTGATCGGCGTCACTTCGAAGTGGAAGGCATCGAGGTCTTTCACCACCGGCAGCTTGGCGGCTGTCATTCGGTATCGGATCGAGGCTGCGCGGCGGTGGGTTGCCTCCGCGCGCAGCAGATCGGTCAGTATCTCCATCGTCGTGCGCTGCCGCTGAAGGCCGGTGGTAACGGCCTCATCGAACGCGCCAGCCATCCCCTTGAGTCCAAGCCCGCGCATCGCGTCGATCATGTCATGCCGCTGCATGGAAGTTCCTCAGTTGGTCGTAACGGGGTTCCCGTACCACTTTTGCCAAAAGTAGCGGTAAGAATAGTTGTGATAAATCAGCATGTTGCCGACACGCCGCATTGCCGCTCCGCGTAATATCAATGGGTTGTGTGGCATTCAGGTTTTCAAAGACTCTCCGCAAGAATTCCCATAGCCTTGTCTGTCGGCAAAGGAGAGCTGCCGATGGAAAGCTGGCGAGAGCAATATCTGGGCGTTGACGCGTTGCCCACTTCACTGACCCATGCGGAGATCGAGTACTTTTTCCAGCCGGCCGAGCATATGCTCCCATATGTCTCTTCGCGTCGGCGGCCTTTGACCCGCTTAGGGCGCTCCTGCACATCGGATTCCTGCGTATGACCGGCCGTCCGTTAGCCGGGTTCGAAAGAATTCCGCCCGGAATCCTCGAGTTCGTTGCCAATCATGCCGGCATTCCAGCGCCACAGATCGCAACGTTGCGTGCAATCTATCGACGCCGGAGACGCTGTTCGCGCATCAACGGCTGGCTGCCGAAGCGATCGGCTGGCGGTCTGCGGAAGACGGTGTGCTGCGAATGCTGACGGCCTTCTTGCGATGCCAAGCCGAGACACAGATCTCGAGGCCCGATTTGATACGTCAAGCGCGTCGGTGGTTGTACGATCGTTCGTATGTCTTGCCAGGGGAACGGTTGCTTGAGCGACTTGCCGCCGCGGCGCAGGATCATGTATTGGAAGGTCTGAGATCGGAGATCGAAGCTGCAGTTGGGGCCGAACTGACAGGCAGTTTGAACCGCACCGAGATTGCCGGAGGCCTTAACTCCTGAGAGTGAGGGTCTACGATGAGCAAGACGACGAACAAGTTCGCCCCTGAGGTTCGGCAGCGAGCGATCCGGATGGTGCTGGATCACGAGGGCGATTATCCCTCACGCTGGGCTGCGATCACATCGGTTGCCGAGAAGATCGGGTGTTCCGGTCACACGCTGCTGGAATGGGTGAAGAAAGCGGAGGTGGACAGCGGCAAGCGCGGAGGCGTGCCGACGGAGACCGCCGAGAAACTCAAAGCATTGGAGCGTGAAGTCCGCGAACTGCGGCAGGCCAACGAGATACTGCGCAAGGCGTCGGCATATTTTGCCCAGGCGGAGCTCGACCGCCCGTTCAAACGATGATCGCCTTTATCGACGAACATCGCGATGCCTATGGGGTCGAGCCGATCTGCCGGGTTCTGCCGATCGCCCCATCCACCTATCACGAACGCCTTGCCAAGCGGCGAGACCCGGCTTTGCAATCTGCTCGTGTCCGGAGAGATGAGGAGCTGAAGCCCGAAGTTCTGCGGGTCTTTGCCGAGAACTTCGGTGTTTACGGTGCGCGCAAGATATGGCGGCAGATGAAGCGCGAAGGCTTCGATGTCGCGCGCTGCACTGTGCAGCGGTTGATGCGAAATCTTGGTCTGCAAGGGGTGATCCGCGGCAAGCCGGTTCGCACCACGATTGCAGACAAGGCGGCCCCACGCCCGCTCGATCAGGTCAACCGCCAGTTCCATGCTCCGGCGCCGAACATGCTATGGGTTTCCGACTTCACCTATGTCGCGACCTGGGCGGGGTTCGTCTACGTTGCCTTCGTGATCGACGTCTACGCCCGTTACATTGTGGGTTGGCGCGTCAGTAGAACAGCGCATGCCAGCTTCGTGCTGGATGCGTTGGAGCAGGCCATCCACGACCGACAGCCCGTTCATCGCGGCGGCCTGGTCCATCATAGCGACCGCGGATCGCAATACGTGTCCATCAAGTACACCGAACGCCTCGCTGAAGCCGGCATCGAGCCATCCGTCGGCAGCGTCGGCGACAGCTACGACAACGCTTTGGCCGAAACGATCAACGGCCTCTACAAAGCCGAAGTGATCCACCGTCGAGGACCTTGGCGCTCGTTCGAAGCCGTCGAATACGCCACGCTGGAATGGGTCGATTGGTTCAACAACAGGCGCCTGCTGGAGCCGATCGGAAACGTTCCGCCCGTCGAAGCGGAGCAACGCTACTACGCCATGCTGGACGACGTCCCACTGGCTGCCTAATTTAAGAAAACTTGCCTCCGGCAATCTCGGTGCGGTTCAGTTGGTCAAGTCGTCTTTCCGCCGCGAGATCCATCCCCAAAAGCGTATCCTTGCTCGACTGGCTCCGCGCACCTGCCAAAGGCTTCGGGCGGAACGATATCCAAATGATGCAATCCCGTATCACTGAACTTCAATCGCTTGGTGCTGATCGGCTTGCCTTGCCGAACCTGACAGTCGGCCGGATTCGCCTCCACGCTGTCCGTATTGCGCGCCAAAAAGCGGCCACCCTTTCCCGCCTCACCGAGCCCCGGCGCACGGTCGAGATTGGCTGCTGGTTGAGGCTGCAATTACTGGAAGCGACTGACGCCGTTTTGATGCAGACCGGTCGTCGAATTGGGCAGCTGTGGAGTCAGGCGCGGAATACGGTGGAAGAGCGCGCGCTGAACGAGCTGAAACTCTATCGGTCCAGTTTAGGCATCATGATCGGCGCGCTCGACGACCGCCAAATGATCGATGCCGAATTTCGACAGGTCGCGCTGCGCGCGATGCAGCCCTTGCGATCCTTGCCTGCGACAAAAGGCAAGGTTGCCGCCATTCGCGTTCAAATGAGCGAAGCGCCATCGCGACTTCGCGCCCTCATGCAACAGGTCTGCACGTTGCCGATCGATGTCGCGGCTGCTCATCCGCTTCAGCAAGCACTGGAAACCCTCGCTAGTAAATATTCCAAACGCCAAACAGATCTGATGGAGTGGGAATGCGAGCCGTTCCTTCGGTCGCCTTCCGGCGCCGCAATATTGGGCGGTAACCCTGGCCAGAGGTTTGCAGCCTTCGAAGTGGCTACGGCTATGTTGTTGAAACGCGCCCTTCGCAATGGATCTGCCAGCTCACGCCACAGCGTGCATCACCGTAGTATTGCCGATCAGCTCATGCCAGCTATCACCTGGGCGAATTCTCGGGCACAAGCCTTGCGGAACAATGGCTGGCCAACGACGATCGAGGCTTACCTTCGCCGGTTTCAGGAACCGCTTGCATTGCGGATGGAAATGCTCGGCGAAGCCATCGCCGATGGCGAAATCGGCATTGCCAACGATCGGTTCCAGGTTCCGCGGCTGTCGGCTGCGCCAAAGGATCCCGCTGTCGACGAAACTAGGTCTGCGTTGTTCGGTCAGATCGGCGACGTCCAACTTCCCGCGGTGATGGTCTCCGTCGACTGCTCGACGGGATTTTCGAGCGTGCTTTTGGGCCGTGCCCCTACCCGTCCTGCCGAGCTGGAAGTGCTCTACGCTGCATTGCTGGCGCTTGGTACGGAAAAGACCGCCGCCGACATGGCTCGCATGTTGGACGGCGTGAGCGATGATCGCATCGAGATGATGATGCGAACGCTGGAAGAGAACGCACAGTTTCGGGCTGCAAGTGACCGTGTGGCTGCATCGATGCTCGCCAATCCCATCACGCGCCTGTGGGGCTCCGGCATTGCTGGCTCGGCCGACATGATGAGCATGGATGCGACGCGCCATCTCTGGCTGGCCCGGATTGAACCTCGGCGGCGCACTCCGGCAGTTGGCACGTACACGCATGTCGTCGATCAATGGGCAATCATCTACGATCAGCCCGTGCTGCTGAACCTCAGACAGGCGGGCGTCGCGATCGAAGGCGCGCTGAACCAGAAAGTCTGCGAACTGCAAAGGCTCGCCGTCGACACCCATGGGTTCACCCATTTTGCCATGGCCGCCGCCAAGCTCCTTGGTTTTGATCTGGCTCCACGACTGGCCGATCTGGCGACGAGGAAATTGTACCTGCCCGATGGCGTAGCCGTTCCGCAAACCCTCGAACCCATGGTGGTGCGCGTCAAAGTCTCGCGGCTTGCCAAGGAAGGCTGGGACAGCCTGCTCCATGTGATCATGTCGCTGAAGACCGGCCACAGTTCGGCCGCGACAATCATCGATCGGCACGGAAGTGCGGCAAGAGGCACGGCAACCTATGAGGCCGGGACATTGGTCGGGAAGGTCCTGCGTAGCCTTTTCCTGCTCGATTACCTGGTCAAGCCTGACTTTCGACGCGAGGTGCATCGCAATCTGTCTCAGGGAGAATCCGTGCACCAGCTGCAACGGGCAATCCTGGCGGGCAGGATCGAGGCGAAACACGGACGCAAGCACAGCGAGATTGTGGCAGTCTCAGGCGCGCTGACGCTGCTGACAAACATCGTCATGGCTTGGAAAACTGCAGCGATGCAGGAGGTCGTTGATGCGCGACCGGGCCGCTACCCGCCGGAATATCTCGCGCACGTAGCACCTGTCGCGGTCCGCCACAGCAACATGCACGGAAAGCTGCACTTCCCGATCAGGGAGCGTGGGCACCCGCGCAAGGCTGCGACCCCATAACCTGCACAAAATCCCAAGCTACTGAATTAATGAGGAAACTTCACGATGGTAATTTCTAAATCGTTGAATTTATCCCGTTTTCCTACCGCTACTTTTGGCGAAACCCGTACGGGAACCCCCGATACGGCGGTTTCGCCGCCTCTGACACGGCGCTATCAAACCGGAAACGACCCAGAATCGGGTTGGAGGGAATATTGACGGTCCGGCCACAGGCACATTCGATACGCATGTCGATCCGCGACTCAGCCCAATTCTGAAGGGTTGCAAATTGATCGACTGCATCCATTCAGCGCTTCCACCGTTTGGGACCAGCGGCTCAAGCGATACAGTGTTTCGGCAGTTAGAGCGGAACTCAAGTTGAATTAAACACCTGATATTGATGAAGAACGTCGGTTCGAATATAAGCCTCTTGGAGGCTGCTGTGCTTAAGATCGACCTGAACACATATGGAATGACGCAGGATAGCCCTGCTTGTCCAATCGTGCACATGACGCAGGATGAGTTTGATCCGCTTCAGCCCAATCAGATTGGAGACGGAGACGAGACTACCGCCCAACGTATTGGCTACGCCATCGCCTATCTCATCGCATTCTCGTGCGTCGCCTATTTCATCTACATTTGATCCCAATCTATCTCCGTAAGCGGGGATCCTGGAAGAAGCCTATTTCATGATCAGCGTTCACATCTGCCTGAACATCCGCTGATCCCCGTACCGCAGACGCACGCTGGATTTCTGCATTGTCGCGAACATTATCGATCGAATCTTTACCCTGATTGATGATTCGGCCTGCTGCTCCTGCATCGCCGGTATCTGGTCCATTCGGAATCCCCTCCACGGAATGCGGATGATATGTCGCGCGGACGGTGTCGAAATTTCCGATCTCTCGATGAGGAACGTCC
The DNA here is from genome assembly GCF_012927365.1 of Sphingobium sp. TB-6. Lineage (NCBI taxonomy): Bacteria > Pseudomonadati > Pseudomonadota > Alphaproteobacteria > Sphingomonadales > Sphingobiaceae > Sphingobium > Sphingobium sp. TB-6. Next base: position 23,651 of record NZ_JABBGL010000024.1, read on the forward strand.
ACAAGGTTTGGGCTATGTATCAATTCCTGCACATCCTCTCGGATCGCCGATTGCTTTTGCTGCATCCATGAACCGATCAACGCATTCCTCGCATCACGCTGCTGATCGGTCAGCGTGGTCACCCACAATTCTGGAGCACCCATTCCAGGATTGCGGGACTGCTCCATGCGATACCAATCCGCTAATTCTTGCGAAAGATTGGCGCTTAGTTGCATTCCATGGGTTTCGGCATAGCTCGCGTCACGACTAAGCTGCTCCGATAGTTCGTGGAGTTTTCGTGCGGTCTCTTGGTACGATTTGGCGCGCGAAAGTGAATCCTCCGTACTTCTGGATGAACTCGCAGACATTGAAGCCCGATCGAATGTTCCATCACGGTCATAGGTTCCAAGCGTCTCGTTGGCATTTGAACCATTTGCATGCTCGTCACGCATATTGACCGAAGAGGAATTATTTGATTCCGTATTTCGTTGATCGGAGTTGCTGTGACGCATCGTATCAATTTGCTGCCCGGTTTTGCTAACTGTCCCACCAACACCTGGTAATACGCTACCAATACCGCGGCCGCTTTTTCCCTTTGCACCAGCCCCTGCACCACCGATGCCGGCACGTATCTCGCCAGCGACGGCGTCAATTGTTCCAGCCGTCCTATCATGACCTTGCGAAATGCTTTGACTTTGACCAACCGACGACCTCTCCTCTGTTCCTGCACTGGACGACGCCGTGTTACGATCGAACCGTTCGATCGACGTCCCAGATGAGCGTCCGCGGCTGCTGTCCCACCCGGAACTTTGCTCACTCGACGTGCCAAAGGCGCTGCGATTGGTGTGGGTACTGGTGAGGATGTCCGAAGCCGCGGCTTCATAAGCTTTGGCCTGCCGCTCCGCGACGCTCGCCTGCTCCCTGAGTTCGGACACAAAGCCGGTCGATGCGCGGGGTTCGACATCAAGGCGCGAAATCGCCTGATGCATGTCGATCACCTCGCTGCCATTGCCGAACGCCGACATCACGGACCCATTGTCATTGCGGAAGCTATAGGCCGGCCCACCGTCCTGGTACGTCGCCGCAGTGTTCCACTGGTCGCTCTGCCGCATATTGGACGTCTGGTTTGCCCAGCTCACATTGCCATAGGCGTAATTGCCGGTGGTCTGCTCGAGCGCGGCTGCCTCCGCCGCATTCTGCGCCGGCGCCAGCATCGACATGGATTGGCCGGCGATCGACATGGCGCCCCGCGCGAGCCCGGCGGCGAGAAACGGCACGCTCATCAGCATGAACCCGGCGATCGTCGCGGTTTCAGCGTTGACCGCGCCAATGCCGGCATAGGATCCGAGCGTCATGCCACCCTCGGCCACGCCGGTCGCGGCTTCCTCTGCTCGCGTCATGCAGATCATGTGAAGCACCACATAAAGCGGTCCCCAGGCAGCGAGATAGAAAAAGCCCGTCGCATAGCCCTTGAGCGCCGACACCCCGGTTTGCGGCATGAGGAACAGCGGGAAAATCACCGGGAACATGGCGAAGAAGACGACCGTCAGCACGATGTTGAGGATCGGAACCCAGGCCATCGCCTGCTGGGCGATGCTGTTATAGGTGTTGCGCGCCTGCATGTCGGCGCGGGTCTGCGCGAAGCTGTCGATCGCGCCGGCCGCCGCCCCACCCACCATATTGTTACGCGCCTGCATGAAGGCGTTGATCGCCGTATTCTGGCGCATCGCCTGGGCAAAGCCATCGCCGGACCCTGTAAAAGCGCCATTGACGACAGGGATGTCATGTTTGAGCTTGTCGGCGGCCAGCGTGTTGCTGAGCTTGGGATAGGCTTCCTTCCCCCAGATCGGCGCATGCGCATCGATCATCGGTGCCCATTGCGCGTCGAGCATCTGATAGGCCTGGCGGCAGGTCACGATATAAGGCGTGACCGTGGTGCCGCTGCGTTCGAGCCATTCCTGTGAGCGCGATTCCGCCTCGGTGGCGATCGCCGCCCAGAGATCGGTCGCCTTGGCCAAATCGGTCAGCGATTTTTGATAGAGCATGATGTCGCCGAACACGCACTGCTTCATATATTGCTCAAGGTTCGTCGAAAATTCAGCATCGCGGATGATGAAATTGCGGGTCGCGTCAAAGAGCCGCGCGCCGTAGATGAGGCCGTTGGTGGAATAATTGAGCTCGCTTGGCATGACGAACACGGTCTCGGCCGTGCGGGTCAGATAATCGCCGATCTGGGTGGTGAAGCTTGCCAGTACGCCGAGGCCTAACGGCACATTTTCGACGGTGGCAGGGGCAAGGCTGGGATTGATGCGGTCGGTCACCTTGATGCTGACCGTCGGGACCATCAAGCACATATAGATAAGCGTCGCCTGCAGGAACCAGTTGAGCCAGGCCTTGTAGTTCAGGGTGAAGGCGACGACGAACAGCGAGTAGATAAGGCCCATCACCATGGCGACGCGGATCATAGAGCGATAGCCCCCGCCGCCTGACCAGGCCGCGACGGCGTTGAAGGTGTTGACGAGATATTCGCCGCCGCCGACCGTGAAGACCTCCAGCATCGCCCGTCCCTCCCGCCTAGTTGAGGCCCTGGGCGGACAGCCCGCGTGAGAAGCTCAATGCCGCGGCCATGCCTGGCGACATGCTGTTTTGGAGCGTAGATTCCAGTGCCATGGTCCGGTTGATCACCTGCATGGTCACCTGGAGCTTGGTGTTGAGCTTCATCTCGCGCTGGGAGAAGCGCTGCCGGGCTGCGGTGATCTGCTGCTTCCACTGATCGGCGGTCGCCTGGTCGGCCGTCTGATAATGGACCTTCGACTGCTCGACCCGGTCCATCATATTGTCGAGCATGGCGTTCAGAAGGTCGACCGCGACGATCTCCGACAGCGCCTCGGTTTCGCCATAGGTGAGCTGCGTATGCGCATAGGCGTAAACGGTCAGGATCTTGTAGAGCGGGACGGTGGCGAGGTTGAGCAACTGGCGTTCAGCGGCGGTGAGCGCCGTGTTGGAGCGGACCTTCCCATACATGTCATCGATCATCTGCTGGATGCGGGGGCGAAGGGCGCTCGCCCGGGGGATGGTCAACGTCTGCTCACCCACATCATAGCAATCCCCATCATTGCATTTGAGAATCTTGACCGCCGAGCCGCCTTCGGTGCCATCGAGCAGCGCCGTCACCACCGCATCCTCGGCAGGCCCGAACATCACCACCTTGCCGCCGACGCTGGCATCGGTCGAGGGCGTCGTGACGATCGTGCCGACCAACGTCATCACATATTCGGAAAATTCCTGGTCGAACGCCCCGAATTTGGCGGATTTGCTGAGCGCCTCCCAGGTATAATTATGCTTCTCGCCGACCAGCTGGTCCTTCATCGCCGCGTCGGAATTACCCGCGATTGTGCTGTCGCGGCTCCCGCCATTATTGCAGCCCTGGCGCGAGGCGGCCCAATCGGAAAAGACACCCTGGCTGTTGCCGACCGCCTCGCAGATAGTGGCGCGGGTCGTGTCCATCTGCGGCCATATGCCGCCGACCAGCGCCTGCGCGGTCTCGCAGCTGGAGATGTTCATCTGGTTCAACAGTTGCGCCTTTTGGCTGAACTCGTCCATGACCTTGCCGATTTCAGGCGAGACGGAATCGATCGCGAGCTTGAAGGCAAAGCCCAGCGCATTGTTGGCGGTGGCCTTGAGCATCGCCACGATCTCGGACGCGTTGATGAAGGAGAAGGAACCTGAGAAAAGATCGATGCCGCCGCAGCCCGCACGCGCGCTCGGAAGCTGGAGGTTGAAGGGCGAGACGCTTTTCTGCGGAAAGCGCGTCCAGACATTGCCCAGCGAATAATAGCCCGCCGACTGGCCCTGGAAGGCGGTGGGCCCGGTGATGTTGGCAGCGCCCCCCGCATCATTGAAGAAGCTGTTCATCTCGGACGCCACATTGGCGTCGGCAACGCCGATGACGCTCAGATGCACCGCCGTCATCAGGGTGACGGCAGCAGCCCCGCGCTGAAGTAGAGAACGGAGCCTGCTGTCTTTGCTTGGCTGTGCCATCAATAATCACTCCCCACCTTGGTGTTGGTCAGCATGAATATCCGATCCATGATCTCGTCGGCGCTCAGCATCCCGAACCCGACGGGGACCGTCCGCTTGGTCGCGGTGTCGAACAGGACCAGCGCCGGCGTCTCGTTGCCCGGCACACCCATGCGCACGCGCTGGCCCGCATCCACCACATAATCGGGAAAATCGCGGTTCGGCCCGCCGTCCATCGACACCGCCATCACCGCCATGCCATGGCTGTCGGCCACGGATTTGAGGATCGGCCCGAATATCTCGCAGGCGCCGCAGCTTTGCGCGTAGAAATAGAAAAGCCCGTAGCGCTGCCCCAATGTTTCCAGCACTGCGTCTCGATCGGCCTTGCGATTATCGAGCCAGGCGCGCTTGCCGACCGTACTGACCGGCCGCTGAAGCGTGTAATCGAGATCGGGGTTCTGCCAGAGCGCCCGCTGCCAGGTGTCTGAGAAGGTCGAGGCGCGATCGAGTTGCTCCCGCTGGAAACGGACATAGGCGATGACATTCTGCTCTGTCGGTTCGAGGATCGCTCGTGCCTTGAGCTCATCCAGTTCCTTCGTGATCGCCGCCATCCGATCGGCGGCGCTTTGCTGGGGCGTTTGCGCTGGCTTTTCCGGTTCAGCCTTGGGCCTGACGCAATAGAACCACTGGCCGAGGCGGCGTTCCCGGCAATAGAAATCGTCTCCCGCATCGGACTGCTCCACGCCATCGGTCGCCGCACCGGGTTCGTCCGCGTGGACGGGAGCGGAAATTATGGCCGATGCCAGCATCCACGCCACAAGCACGCTTTTCATCGCCATTTTATCGACCCTCCTTGCCTTAAACACGCGACCTCAATGGCCGCCGGGCGCGCTGTCCAGTTCCCCCTTGGTGAGCTGCAGCACCGACATCATCAGCGCGACATCGAGCAGCCGCGTGCCCTGGTCGAGCATGCGGATGATGCCGTTCATGAGCGGTCGGGCCATGTCGCGGCCCTGGATGGTTGCGCGAAACCGGTCGCCGCGCTTGATGAGCCAGCCGCGCCCGGTCATGTGGCCGACGCTATCGGCAAGGGACTCACCCGGAATCCCGCAGTCGAACCATCGCCCTACTCCATCGTGAATCTCCTGCGCGCGCATCGGCGAAGGGCTGCGATAGACGCAGATGAAGATGGCAAGCTCGAAGGCGGTCATGTCCCATCCAAAGGGAGCGCGGGGCGCCATCATCTCATTGGCCATGGAGATCATAATATCCCTGTATCTTCGCTTGAATGTCCGTCATGGTCTGGACTTCATCAGGCAGCTTGGCCGCGTCCATGAACTCGGAATAGACTTCGGTAAAATCCATCACCGAGAGATCGAGGCTCGCAAACTCCTCGATGGTAAAGCCCTTGCACTGCTCCTTCTTGGGCTTGTCCCAGGGCTTGTTCAGCTGGATACGGCCCTGTTCCTGCAGGATGCGCGAGAGCTTGCTCTCAAAACAGCAATAGGCGGTACGCTTGGTCTTGCAGATGCCCAGGATGCTGGACGAGCAATAGGTGCCGACCTTGTGGCAAAAGCCCATCCGGTCCTTGATATCGAGCTTCATCTCGCCCTGCGAGCAGGCGAAGAGCGTCAAGAAAGGCGTCGCCAACGCCGCGATCGCGGCGGGGCCGCCGGCAAGCGCCGCCGCGCCCGCGCCGATGGTCAACAGCCCGGAGGTCTTCCCCGCGCAGCAGTTGATGAGCCCAAATACCGGCTTGTGGCAGCTGTCCCGTTCCCCTGAAAAGACGGTGAAATTATTTTCGTCAAACTCCTTGCCGGCTTGGTCGATCGAGTGGAGCGCCACCAGCGCGTCCTTGAACTCGGTCGAGGCCTCACGGACGATCGGTTCACAGTCGCCGTTGATGCAGTAGACGTCGCCGCCGCAAATATATTGCTTCTCCGCACCCCGTTCGCTCTGCGGCACCGGGCAGCGATAGACATTTTCAAAGACCTTGCAGGCGCCAGGGTCGTAGGCCGGATCCTCCTCGTCATCGATGCATTCCTTGCGCAGGAAGCTGCATTGGGCATTGGCCTCCAGATCAGCGCAGTCATTGCCCTCGCCGATAATGGTGCATTGGTAGCTGTTCGCTTTGGCCCAGCAATCCTGTGTGACGCTCACCCCATCGACCATCCGGGTCCTGGGTTCGCTGTCCGTGCAGACCGACGATGTGAGCGTGCATTGTCCATTGCGGACCGGCGCAACGCAGGAAGCCAGGTCATCCGCCGTTCCGACATGCACCTTGGTCGTGCCGCTCCCTAAGTCCACCACCGGCGCCGGGGTGAAGCAGCCGAAGGCATCGCAATATTTCTTGCCGTTTGTCGACGCTGCGGGCGCCGTGCAGCTATAGGTGCGCACGGTGTTGGATTGATAAAGCGAGCGATCCTTATTGAGGCGGCCCACATAGCGGCGCTCTACGGTGAAGCTCGTGCTTTCGAGGCTACACGTCGGGGCGGTTTCAAAGCCGGTGCAACTGCTGCTGCTCGTGTTGGGATCCCATCGGATCTGCTTATGCCACACCTCATTATACCAGTAGCCGCAGCTGTACCGGTATGCCGTCTTCTCCTCAAACTGCGGAACCTGGGGCACGGTGCAGCTGGGCTGGCTCTGGTCAACGCTGGCGCCGGCATTGCAGGTTGCCTCATAGCTGCTGGACTGCCCGTCGCCCGGCGGCAGCGCGGTGCAACTGCCACTCGTGCCGCCGATCTCCTGGCCCTGCAAATAGCTGCCCGGATCATTCTCAATCGTGGTCGCCCTGCTGGCTGTCGACTTGATCTCGTCATTGTCGAAGGTCGCCCGTGTTCGATCCGCGTCCGTGGTGATCCGGTAGCTCTCGCTCGTGGATTTGAGCGCCGCACTGTCATTTTCGAGTTTCTCAGGGTCATCGAAATAGTCCCCCTGCTGCAGGCTCGACCCAGCATAGCCCGGCACGGCCTCAGCCTGCGATTGCTCGCTGGGCACCAGCGCGCCGTTCGACCGCATGGCGTTGCCGAGACCCTTCCCCTCTTCCCGCGCCTGTTCCTGCGTCATTTGCGCGTATAATGGCGCTGCCGCGGCCGCAGCGCTGATCAGCAGCAGCAGCGCGGCCCTGTATCTCACGGCTTTGCCCGGTCCATATGAGCGAGCGCGATTCCTGCAACCTGTGCGCCTGGCCCATGGCCTTCCGCAAAGCTGCTGAGCGCATAGCGGACCGTCACATTGCCCGTCATCCGGTCATGCGGCGGCACCCGTGTCTGGCAATCAAAGCCCGCACAGACGTCAAAATCGGAGGAGACCGCGACATAGGTCGGGACCGCCGCCACATCGAAGGCGCGGAAGAGACGTGGATCGATGCCGATATTCGCCATATCCTGTTCGTCCACGATTTTCCCAAGCTGGCCGGCGAAGACCTTCATGCTGTTGCCGGGAAAACCGCGAAATACGACGATGCCGCCGGCCGCCGCTGTATCCCGCACCATCTGCTTTAAAGACGCTGGCGGCATGGAGAGGCTGGCAAAGGCGATGAACTGCGGTGCCTCGCCGGGCTTGGCGGTGAGATTCTGCGCCGCCCCCTCGACGATCGCGTCAAAGTCGATGGGGCCGGCAGGTCCGGTCGGGAGATCACTCGCGGCGACCCGCTTCATATTTTCCGTGCCGTACTCATGCACGCTGAGCGCCTCTTCCCGGAATGCGTCGCCCCGATCCTTGACCTCATCGACAAAGGCATTCGCTTCCGCCTGCATGTCCGCCGCGCGCTTCTTGACCGCCTGGACGTCGATCCCCTCGACAGTCTGGGCGAGCAGTGCCGAGAGGCCGGCGGTGGCGAAAAGGGCGGCAAGCCCGATCCTGGCGAGATGCATGGCGTCCCTCCCCTAAAACACGCAGCAGTTGCGCTTGCGCCAGACCAGATAGCCCATATCCTCGCCGACGGCGGGGAAGGCCCGGCCCGCGTCGGGCGGAAAGGTCGAGGCGCCGATCGCCGAACATGCGAAACGTCCCGAGACCGTCGGGATTGGGTTCACCATCTGGAAGCGATATTGCTGCTTGCGCATGATCGGCATCAGATATTTCTTGCACAGGCCCTTGGACCCCATCGTCCCCCAGGCCAGCGCCTGGCGGTGCATCTTGTAGGCGAAGCGCGACAGGGCGAGCCGGGAGGATTGCACATGGCCGATCGATGAGGGAATATTTCCGTTCATGGGATACATGGACCCCTGGCAGCCCGCACACCAGAAGAGCGGATCGAGCGGCACGCCGACGGTGCCCGCGATGCAGTCCGCGGCGCAAGCGGCCTGCGCGACGGGGTTGGCAAAGACGATCGCTTCGGGGTTGATGAGGCCCGAGAGCGCATCATCCTGCCAGAGCGGGTCGACCTCAGTCATATAGGCGATGTCGAAGCTCGCCTGCTCGAAGCAGACGAAGTCGGTCAATACCTCCATCCAATAGAGCAGCGGATAGACATACCAGTGGACATGCCATTTGGCGGTGCTTTGCGAGCGCCCCCCGACCATCGAGGGCCCGGTCATATAGCCCTGGCCGATATCGAAGCCGGGCGCGACGCGGATGCCGCCGAGATTGGGGAAGCACCAGGGCTTCATGGTGACATCGGCGAGGCGTGCCGGTTCCCAGAAGCCGACCGAAATGCCGATGCGCGGGAGCGGGTCGGCGCAGGCGCAGATGGGCGAGGCGGGATTGCCGGTATCGGGCCGGTTGCCCGGCCAGATCTTCGTGCCGCCGACCGAAAGAGGAAACAGGCAGGACCAGCAGACATCCGTGATGGGATTGGCGAATTTGCCGTGACAGGTCGGCCCCGCTGCCTCGGCGCGCTGCGGGGTGAGAGCGAACGCCGCCAGCAGGCCGAGGATCATCAGCAAGGCGCGAAGGCTGCGCATCATTCGCCCTCCCCGGCTTGGGTGAGCCACTCCGTGTCCGCCCGATTCTTGACGCGGAGATAGATGAGGCTGTGGGTGGCGGTGAGGAGCATGAGCCCGGCGATGAGGAGCGAGGCCCTGCTGCCGAGGAGTTGCTTCAATGGGTCGAGCAGCAGGATGGTGGTGGCGAGGGCGAGGTAAAGACCCTGCCAGACATGCCGCATCGCCCGCAGGAACCGGGTTTCGGGCGCCGCCATCGGCGTGCGCAGGAGATCGAGCCAGAGCGGCATCATCCGGCCCTCTTCGCGTCGAGCAGCAGCTCTTCGATCTGCATGACCCGGCCCGCAGGCCGCACCACGGCGGGCGTGTGCTGGATGCCGAACCTGGCGGTAAGCCGCCCCTCCTGATCGAAATAGAAACGGCGTTTGCGGTTGGTCATCTCATCGATCGGTGAGCCGCTGACCAGGATGATCTTCGCCTTGGCGTCGCTGTACCGGGTCGTCGCCCAGGTCATCTGGGCCGCGTCGTCGCCATTGACGAACACCAGCGCCTGGGTGAGCCGCACAAAATCGAGCGGATTGATCTTCTGCCCCGCCGCCGCAATAAGTGTCCCCTTCTGGTCCCTGATATCCTGCTCGAGCGTGACCGTCGGATCGAACTGCCAGCTGCGCGCCGCCTGCGCAGGCGTGATTCCGGCCACGGGATCGGGCCGGCGGACCTTGGCTTCCACCCTCTTGGCAAAAGCCGCGTTCATCCGCGCCAGTTCGCCGCTCGCCTCGGCGCGTTTCAGCCGCGCTTCGATAGTGGCCAGGAGATCGGGTTCGATGACCGGGAAGGTTTGGCCGACCGCGCCATAGTCCCGCGCTTCCGAACGCATTGGGCCGATGATCAGCAGGGCACCCGCCAGCGCAGCGCCGGCGATGGGGACGGTGAGCAGCACCCTCACAGCACGGGCACCCCTGCCCCGAAGATTTGCCGCGCGCAGACAAGACCAATCTCGCCATAGCGGCTGTCGAACCCGTCCTTGTGCGGCGTGCCGACATAATAGCAGCTATTCGGGATCACGCCGGTCGGTCCCGGCGTTAGCCGCTCGCCGAGGCGCGTACGCGCCTTCCTATGCGCGACCGGCCGACCGTTGATGCGAACGTCGGTGCCGTCATGGCTGATGACATCGCCCGGCATGCCGTAGACAATCTTGCCGAATAGCGGCGTTGGGTTCCCGAAGTGCCGTCGCACCAGCGCATTGGCGGGCGGATCGAAGAAGATATAGTCACCGCGCGCCGGAACCTTGGTGCGGTGGATCAGGAACGCCCAGTTGGGCAGCGAGTCGGTGAGGTTGATCAGCACCGCATGGCGCTCGCGCCAACCGTGAAGGGCCTGCCAGGCGCCATAGCCGATGACGGCGATGCCGAGCAGCGCCCAGAGCCGCTTGCGCGGACGCCAGCCCGATACGCGCGGGCTATCACTGACCACCAGCGCCATCGTGCCCTCCAAAGCTTGAGACCGAAGCGCCCATCCCGCCGGGATACTCACCTGCCAGAGGCACGGGCGCGAATGGTGACGAGGCTCCGGCGGGCGACGGCATGGCGGGCATCGGCGACGGAGCAGACGCCTGCGATTGTGGAGTTGGCATTGGCCCTTCAAGACCACCGGTCTCGCGCTGAAGGCTCAGCAATTGCTGGGCGCTCGCTTGCTTTGGCATGGCGATGCCCGAGGCATAGACGGCCTTTTTGATGCTCTCGGTGATGTCCGGCACATTTTTGGACAGGACCGCCTCGCCCACCATGACGATCTCGCCCTGGCGCGAGCGTCGTTGCAACTCCTGGTCGAGCGTGCCCATGAAACGGCGCATTTCGGCCTCGACCTGGGCGGGCGAGGATGCCGAATGCGCCTGCGCCTGGACATATTCGCCGACAATGGTCGAGAGGCGCGCCGACACGATCCGCTCGGCCGGTGGCGCGAGCAAGGTCTTGGTGACCCACATGCCCCAGACCAGGGCCGCGGCCAACGCCGCGCCACCCAGAAGCTGGCCGCGGGTGAAGCCTGCAAACAGGCTGGTACGGCGTGGACGGAGGACGGGGTCCGGCGCGGGCAGATCGAGTTCCTGCTGCTCAGCCATGGCGGGCGCTCCTCTGCGGCGCGGGCAGGATATGATGGCGGCGCAGGATCATGAGGAGAAGGGCCGCGCCGCAATAGATGGCGACGGCCAAGTGCCGGAAAGCGGCAAGCCGCGCAGGATCGGCCGCCAAATAGCGCGTGGTGAAATTATGGAGCTGGATCACCATGCCATCGATTGAAAAGCCGCCGATCGCGAAGAAGAACAGGGCAAGGAGACCCCAGCTCAGGAGCAGGGTCGTGGCCAAAAAGCCCGCCAGTTTCAGCGTCAGCGCTGCCAGGCCCGCCCAAAACTGGCGCGACCGCCGCCGCTCCGCTCTCCGCACGATCTCCTCACTAGCACTGATTGTCAGTTCTCGCATGACTCCATCACTCCGCTGTCAGGGGAAGATCGCCCGGGTCCGCCGACCATTTTTCCGGCATGTCCGGGAATGCGACGCGCTCGATCGCCTGCTCCATGGTGAGACCCTGCGCCACCAGGTGTTCGATCGCAGCGAAGGTCCTGGGGCTCGATGAAAAGAGCGTCGCGCTATAGGGATCGAGCACGAGGCGGCCGACCGCCAATGTCTCGGGTCCCTTGATCATGATATCGGAATACTCAAAACCGTTGCGTTTCAGCGACCGCAGCAATGCATCGGTATAGTCATCCATCTCGAAGCGGTCATGCTTCTTGAAGTCGGCAATGGTTTCCGGCTTCTGCTGGAGAATGACGAACCAGTCGCTATTTTCGAGTGCCGCGATCGATCCTGGCGACTTATAATAGTCGTTCAAGGACTGGGTCGCCGTTACCAGCGACGCGCCATATTTGCGGCAGGTGCGCGCATAAGTCTCGATGAAGTCCGCCATCGCGCCGCCGCGCAGCATCTGCCAGGCCTCGTCCAGGAGCAAGGCCTTGGGGATCGATCGGTCAATCTTGCGCATCATCTGCTGGGAGAGGAACATGATCGCGGTGAGCACCACGCTGCGCAATTCCTCGCGCGCGGAAAGATCGGAAAGCTCGAAGACGGTGAGGTCCGCCGACAGTTCGAACGACACCTCGCCTTCGAAAAATTTGCCGAACGTACCGCGCGACGAGAAGGGCCGCATGGCGATGCCCAGCGCATTGGCAAGTTCGTTGCCGGTCCGGTCGAGCGCCGCGATCACATCATCGATGCACCCGGATCGCCCCTTTTCTTCCCAGACCTCATTCACCGCCCCGTCGATGAGGCCCCGCTCGGTATCGTTCAGCCGGTCGATATGGCGGGCCATCTGGTTCACAATGGCTTTCAGCATCGCCATGCAGTCGAGCTGATAATCCTCGTCGCGCGCGGCGAGATCGGCGTCGATCATGCTGAAGGGATTGAGGCAGAAGCCCGAGGACATGGTGAACTCGACAAAGGCGCCACCCTGGAGCTTGGCGCTGTGCTCGAACGAGCGACCGTCGTCGATCACCACCACCCGCGCGCCCGCGCCGCAGAGCGAGGCGCAGAGTTCCTGGAGGGCGACCGATTTGCCCGACCCCGATTTGCCGAACACCGCGACATTATGATTGCCCGCCGCATTCTCGAAGGGTGACCAAAAGAAGGGCTGGCCCCGCCGGCCGATCAACAGCAGATGCGGCGTCCGGCCGCCCAGATACTCGCCCTGGATCGGCGCCAGATTGGCGGCCGTAGTGGTCAGCATCGTGCGCATCCGCTTCATGCGCTCGAGATCCTTGGAAAGGCCGTTCGCCATCGTCATGGGCATGGCGCAGAGCAGGCCCATGACCTGGAGATAGCGATCGTCGAGCAGATCCCAGCCCGCCGCGCGATAGACGGATTTGAGGACCCGCTCATGGGTATCCCCCTTCCCCTTGGGCGAGAAGGCCGTAACCGAATAGAAGAGGCGCACGAGCTTGCGTCCCTGCTTCATCTCGTCATTCACATAGCGCCATTCCTGGCTCTGCTCCTTCAATTGCGGCAGGAAGCGCGCCGACTTGCTGTCGGCCAGGCTGGTCGTGCGCATGAATTTGAAGCCCGCCTTGCTGGACGCTGCCTCGACATCGGGAAAATCGATGCAGAGATTGGTGGCGACCGGACAGGGCATGCGCAGCTTGTCGGTGAACATGTCGCCGATCAGCCGCGCGACATCCCAAGGCGCCCAGCGCTGGGGCAAGTTGCGCACCGAAAAGGAGCGGACATCGAAGGTGTCGGGGTAAATCTCGCCGATCTCGGGGGTACCGTCGATCTCGCGGCCGGTGGGACGGAAGCGCTCGGTGCGCAGCAATATGCGATCCGCCTCAACCCGCATCTCGACATCGCGCCGGATCGCCTGGTCGGCGATGGGATCGAACGCATTATAGCTCACCGCGTCGTCGCCCGGCGCGGTGGTGGGCGAGGTGATGTCGTCGATCCACGCGATGAGCGCGGGCGGGTCCATTTTGCGGGCGGTGACGTTGATCGAGGCCAGCGCGGAAATGAGCCCGTCCATGACGCCGACAATCTCCTCGTTGGAGACGCGCGAACTTTCCGGCGTCGAATAGGAGATGGCGACACGGTGGTTTCGCAGGCCAAAGGGCGCGTCGGCCGAGAGCGAGGTCCAGACGCCCTGGGTCATATGCTCGACCCGGTGCTTGGCCATGCGCTCGTAAATCCCGTGCGCCCGGTAACGCGGCACATACCATTTGGAGAGCAGCTCGCCGACGCGCGGGCTCATCCATTGGTGAAATTGCAGGCAGCCGGGCGTCGGGATCGCTTCGGAGAGGAATTGCGCAAGGATCTCGCCGCTGCGCTCATCCGCGCCCACCATCGGCGCCACCTCCAGCACGAAGCCGCGCGAGGCGCTGTTGTAGAAGATGCCGCTCTTCGCGTCGTAGCTGCGGTAGGGCAACCAATGCGCCAGCATCGGGACGCCGAGATCCGGGCGGCCGCTGTCCGGGCGCTTGGTGTCGCCCAGCATCCCCGCCATCAGGCGCTCGAAAATATTGGGATCAGCCATCATTCATCCTCCGGGATGGCGGCAGGAAAGGCGGTTGCCCGCACGATGGGTTGGACGACCGGCTTAGGCGACGCGGGCACGGAAACTGCGGCGGCGCCTTTCGCCGGAACCAGCTTGCTCGGAAGCGCCGCTGGGGTAGATGAGGCCGCTTGCGGCGCGGAAGGTGTCGGAACCGACGGCGAACCGGCCCGCGCGGCGGTCCCAAGCCGACGCGCCACATCAGCCTTGATGGCCGCTACGGGATCCGCCTTCCGCGCCCGCGCCGCTTCGACGGCTGCCGGCGTCGGCAGATCGGGATCAACGGCGAGCGGTGGTTCGGTGGTAGTGACGGCCTCGGCCAGGCTCTGCATCTGCGGCGCGGCCGAAAACGCGTTGCGCGGCAGGACCGCTTCCTGAGGTTCGGGCGCGCTCTGCCATTCTCCCTGGGCGACCACGGCGCGGATGGCGCTCGCTTCATGGAGCCGACCGCCTTCATCGATGAAAGCCGGGAACACAATGCGCATCAACCGCTCGCGGCTGCGCGTGGCGTCGGCGCTGACCGCCATGCGCACCGGCTCAGCCGCCGCGACCTTGGTGGCCGCCGGACTCTTGCGCTGCTCCTCATAGGGCCCTGCTGGGGTCGGCGTGGCCGAGGGATCATCGGTGATCATGGCGAGCGCTCGATCATCGATGACCGCGCTCGGCGCACAAATGCCATCGGGCGCGGCGCAGGCGAAACTGCCCTTCACATTACCGCCAAGGCTCGCGCAGCCGGTTGAAAGAAGGCAAGCCAGGACGCTGCTGATCATCGCGGCCAGCGGCCTTGTCGTGACGGCCCCGCTCACGACCGTGCGTCCTTAAGCCAGGCTTCGAGAAATTCGCGCGGGCGATACCCTTCCAGCACCGCACCGTCGCTGCGGACGATGACCGGCGTGCCATTGAGGCCGTGTTTGTGAGCAAAAGCCTCATTGGCATCAAGCCCCGACGTGTCGCAGGTCGCGCCGCCCGCCAGCGGCTCTCCGGCATAGGCGGCGTGTACGGCCCGCTCCTTGTCCTTCGCGCAATAGACGCGGTCGGCAATGTCGCGGCTGCCCAGGACCGATATCGGCCGCTCGATCACCTTGACGTTCATCGAACGCAGGACATTGGACAGCGCGCGGCAATAGCTGCAGCGAAAATCGGTGAAGATGGTGAGGCTCTGGCCCTGCGGATTGCCCCAGATGATGGCGCCGTCCTTGCCGAGGCTTTCGAGTGAGAGCTTGGGCGATCGGCGTTCCGGTGTCGGCTTTTCCATCCGGCCACCCTTGGCGGCAGCGGCGAAGGCGGCCTTTTGCGCATCCTCGCCCGTCAGGTTCGCCGCCGCATTGGCCGAGGCTGCCGCGCCCACCAGCATGTCGGGGTTCATCTCCAGCAGCTTGGCTGCCGTCAGGTCCTGGCGGGTCTGCATGTCATAGACACGGCCGATGATGAGGTAGCGTGCGGCGGGATCGACATAGAAGAGATTGGCGCCGGCGGTGATTTCGCACAAGCCACTGACCTTCTGGCAATCGACTGCGCCAACCTGGGTCTTGGGGAGCCGGGCCTTCAGCGCCTCTCTGACCCCGCCCTCCGCGCCGCCAACATCGGCCGCGAGGCTGAGGCTCGCGAGGCCGACGCAACCGAAGGCTAACCCGATCGATGCAGGTCGATATGAGAGGAAGCGCCCAAGGCGCCGCAGCCTAGTTGCGAACATAAACACCCTCCAGGAAGACGATCTCGACATCGATGCCGGTCGGCATCTCGATCACCGGCTGATATTGCTCGGCCCGTTCGATCAGATATTTGGACACAATGTCGCCGGTTTGGGCGACGCCTTCGCCAAGCCCGCCTTCGAGGATGTCCCCGGTCGAGAGCTTGTCACGCTTGCCATTGGTCGAGATGTTGGTGCCCTGGAACACACTGTTCGCATTGGCCGAAAAGCCGCGGCCAAAGCCGCCCACCAGGCCCGCCATGAAGGCCTGGGTGACCAGCGATCCCTCGCGCGACACCACCCGGCCGCGCACGCCCGTCTTGCCGCCAAAGGCGATGAACCCCTTGACCTCGGACACCGCATAGCGGCCGCCCGGTTGCGGGCAGGTCATCTTCTGGAGCTTCACATAGACTTTCTCGCTCGAGAGATCGCCGCGCGCGGCACCATTGATGAGACAGCCTTCGATTTTGGTCGTGAGCAGCTTGCCATTGGCGAAGACCGAGCGAGCGGGACCGGTGATGCGCAGCACGACGGGCAACGGATCGGTCTGGCTGTTGACGCCCGCGCTTGCATCGACCCCGACAATCACCCGCGCGCGAGCGAAACTGTTGGGCGGGAGATAATTGGGGCTGTCGGTATAGACGGTATTGCCCTTGGCGACCTTGGACGCGATCCCACTATCGCTGCTGGTGAAACTCACCATCTTGACCTCATTGCCGCGGGGGAGCGCATCGGCGCGCACCGCACCTGCGTCGCCCGGTGCATCGGGCCGCTGATAGACTTGCGGGCCATTGGGGCCGTAGAGCGCGGAAGGGCCTGCCATCGCTGGCTGTGCCGTGCGCCGCTCGGAAATCTGGCGCTTCAATTGCTCATTTTCTGCCTGATAAGCGGTCAGCACCCGCTGCCCGTCGGCCTGCATCGACTGGTTCTGGGCTTTCAGCGCCTCGACCTGCGAGGCGAGCTGGTCCATCCGCCGCTGCTGGCCGCCCACGGCCTTCAGCTGATTTTCCTGGGCCTGGAACTGGTTTTCCGACATCGCCATCCACTCCTGCTGGGAGAGGTTGCGGTTCACCAGATCCTTGGTCGAGACATCGATTTCTTCGCCGCTTGTGGCTTTGGGATCCTCCTTTTTCTCGTCACCGCTGAAGATCCAGAAGGAGGAGGCGATGAGGCCGATGCCGGCTGCGCCGGCGAGAAGCAGTTGCTGCTTGCGGCGGACGGCCTCGTTGCCGGCGAGGTCAGCGCTGACAGGGGAGACGCCCTCGCCCGCCTCCTGATCGGCATCGAGCGTCCGGCGCTTGCGCGAAAAAAGATCAGCCAATGCCATCAGGGCCTCCCATTTTGCGATACGAGATAGGCGGTCGTGATCTTGCCGGGGCCGAGGCGCGGCTCGGCGATCGAGACGGCCAGCGTGCCCGACGGCGCAACCGTCGCTTCATTAAGCTCGATGGCCGCCGCCCCCTTATTCTCGATGCGCAGCACCTTGCCGGTCAAATCCGCGCCGCGATATTCCGCGATCATCTGCACCTTGAGCGTGCCCACATAGACAGGGCGGAGCGAACGCTGCCGCATCTCGTAGCCCGGCGCCGAGCCATTGGCGGCCATCGCCTGCATCAAGGCAACCGCCGCGTCCTGCGGTCCGATCTTGCCCTGCGGGCTATTCTCCTCCGCTCTCTCACGAGCGATGGCGGGATTGGTGACGAAGATCTGCGCGGCCTGATCGCCTGTGATCCGGCAGAGGAACTTGTAGACATAGCCGCGCTTGCTCGTTCCGAAGAAGGACAGCGCACCTTTCTGGAAACCGTCGGGCACCGAGAGATAGATGTCGCCGCGAACAGGCTCGTTCACCACCGAGAAATCCTCGGTCGGGTTGCCGGTCGAGATTTTCGACACGCTGGCAAACTCATCTTCAACCAGGCTGATGCGGGTCAGGTCCTTGGCTGATGCCTGGCAATCGACCTGCGCACTGTCGGCCGCCACGATATTCTGGTCGGCAAAGGCCGGTGCGCTGATGAGGAGCATCGCCAGCCCGAGCAGGAGCAGGCCGATCATCCGGCTTGCAAAACATTGGAGACGGGAGAGAAAGGCAAGGCCGCCCGCTGCGCTGCCGATGACATAAGCCGACATCATGACGCCCTCCCCTTCTCACGGTGGCCCTTCTCATCCTCCACCATGCCAAAGCCGATGAGCCTCAGGGTGAGGCCCGCATATTCCCAGCGGTAGCGGAAGGTGCGCAGCTGTTTGGAGACGACCTTGCTGCCGACGATGGTGTGGAGTTCGCCGGTCACCTCCGAGCTGAGCGCCTTCGTATCGATGGTCATCGACTGGATGGTGAAGAACTGCGATATCGACGACCCGCGCTGCTCCTCGACAATGCGCATAAGATCGGCCTTGAGTTTGCCCTGTGCCCGCGGCGAAGCGATGGCGAGCACGCTCTCCATCCAATATTCGAGATTTTGCGGATTGCGATCGAGGGTCAGCACCACGACATCACGCGTGATCATCTCCAGATAGTCCCGGCTGACGCCCGAACTGGAAATGGTGAGCGGCGAGCGCAGGACCGGCTGGAGCACGATCTCCCGACCGCGAAAAAGGGTCATGGTCAGCAGCAGCAGGCTGAATGCCCCGAGCGCCGCGACGGCCGCGAACAGCAGATTGCGTTGCCGCAGGATTCGCTGGTGGTGCGAATGTTGGTAGCTAAGGTCCATATCAGCCTGCCATCAGCCGGAGATAGGAAGGTGGTGTGGCTCTCAGGCCCGTAAAACCGGCCGGAAGATGCCAATAGGCCAGGTGCAAAAGCCATGATCCCGCCCGGCCAGCCTTTGCCTTTTTAAGTCCCCACCAACCCGCGCCCGCAAGCGCTACGCCAATGAAGATATGCTGGGTCAGGATACCCCACGTGAACGGTATGATCAGCGCGAGGAACTCATCCAGCGTCCAGAGCCCTATCAATTCAGGATCATCCAGATGAGCCGGGATCACATATTTGTCCTGTGCCATACACCACCCTCTTGTCGGTCCGGCGTGGCTGAAAGCCACTATGGACCACTTGAAGCTTCAGATCGTCGCGGTGACGGTGGAGGTGACGATGGGAACGCCGGTGCCCGCGCCCACGCCGACGCCCACGGGGATGGCGATCTGTCCCAGCGAGAAACGGCCCGATGCGAGACCCACGACCCCGCCGACCAGCGAGAGGATGGTGATGATCCGACCGCCCGAGCCTTCGAGAAACCCGGTGAAGGTGTTTTCCGCCGTATCGAAGGTCGTGTCGGCGCCGGCAAAGGCGGGGCCAACCATCAGCAGCAGGGCAAAGCCGAGAAAAGCGAGCGCGAGCACCGCCATCTCCAAGCGCCCGGCCTGTTTCAGAACAGACTGCATGAGATGTTCCTTATGTTCCGAGCGCGGCTGATCCGTGCTCCAGAGAAAGGCTGGGTGCGTTCCGGCTCTTCACCAAGAAGGAAGCGGCGAAAAAGTCCTCAAATCAGAAAATAAATGGACAATCCCGTGAGCCTCGACAGAAAATTGCGCGAAACTGTCCGCGCTCGCGGGCAACTGTCCGATCTCGCGGATTTCTGCCCGCGATTGCGGACAGTTGAATATTGCATTGAAGCTGATTCGGACAGTCTTCACGGATTTGCCGATTTGAAGATATCATCCATCTCAGGGCGTCATGATATCGAAACCGACCAGAACTTCACTTGCTCCGGCGGCAAAACAGGATGCTCGGGCTCGCTCCTTTGACTCGGTTCCCGCAATCGCATGAAAATTGATTGAATATCGAATTCGCCGGGCCGCATCTTGCACTGCGGCAAGTCAGTTGGTCCCTTGAATTCAAGGGCCAGCAGCTTTCCGTTTGGGCCAAGAACGATGGGTCGGGCAGCCCATTTCTTAGCCCAACTATGCGCAAATCCGGGGGAAAAGTAACGAGCGACCAACAGGGAGAAAGACATGGTATGGCAATCTGACGGTGATGACCCCAATCAATCCAGTTCCAGGTCCAATGACAGGCGCGCGGATGTGCAGGCGGGCTTTCTTGCCGTTATCCTCGAAGATATGGCGCACAAGCGCCTGAGTGTCCGCGATCTTTCCGGCGCGACAGGCATCGGCAAAAGTCGCCTGGGCGCTGTTCTGCACCGCAATGTGGCCAAGCGGCCGCCGATCACCGTGCCCGAGCTTGCAATGCTGCTCGACGCGCTCGACATCCATATCCTGCAGGCCTGGCTCAGGGGCGAAGCACTCATCCATATCGGATTATATGGCGATAGCCGGCTGAACCGGCTCTTGCCCCTGCTCGCGGAATTCTATCTCGATCTCCCCCGCAAGCTGCTCGACGCTCTGGCGCAGATCGAAGGCGCTGACGGCACGGAGCTGCGCCGTGGATGGTCGGAGCCCTTCTCCAACGCGGTTGCCAAGCGCATGGCGCATGAGATCACCCGCGTCGTTGAACGGCGCAATGCGCTCACCGATCTGCGCTTCTGATCCGTTCCTGAAATGTCGAAACTCGCACGATGCGGTATGGGCCTTGGTCCCACCCATCGCCGGGCATCGGCAGCGTTTCCATGCGCCGGTTCGGTACCGCGACACCGCTCAGCAGCGACCAATTGTGCAATATGGCGTCGACATAGAGCCGGGTTTCTCGGATGCGCGGGATCGTCGCGTTGCGAACCCGGCCAGGCCCGGCATTATAGGCGGCAAGCGCCAGATGGACCTGACCGAAACGATCGAGCTGTCGGCGCAGATAGCGCGCACCACCGCGCAAATTCTGGTCAGCCGCGTAGCGATCGACCCCCAATTCCGCTGCTGTGTCGGGCATGAGCTGGGTCAATCCATAGGCATTTTTGGACGAGAAAATATGATGGCGATAAC
Organism: Sphingobium sp. TB-6; assembly: GCF_012927365.1. Classification (NCBI taxonomy): domain Bacteria; kingdom Pseudomonadati; phylum Pseudomonadota; class Alphaproteobacteria; order Sphingomonadales; family Sphingobiaceae; genus Sphingobium; species Sphingobium sp. TB-6. The sequence continues at coordinate 44,183 of NZ_JABBGL010000024.1, forward strand.
GACTCTCCTGGATGATCATCGCGTCGAACAGGCCGACCGGGATGCCGAATTCGCAGGCAACCTGGCTCATCAGGCCATAATAGCCCTGCCGCCGGTTCTCCGCGTCCGCCTTGAGAAACCCTGTCGGGCGGTAGGCAATGGGCAGGCAAGCCGGTACCCAGCGCGCCGCCGCCGAAGGATAGAGCGGCGAGCGGGTCATCCACGACGGGATTGTCAGGGCACCCGTGGGCGTTTCGGTGTTCGCCGGGCCGCCGCGACCAAGGTCGTTCCAGCTATCAATGGGCACCGGCCCCCGCTCCGCAAAACTGTTCGCCATCTCGATTTCGACCGATCGACGATGAGGGCCACCTGCAAGCGCGACGTGCCCTTCACCAAGGCGTTCGACGACTGCGCCGGTCATCGCATTCGGTCCGTTTTCCCCATCTACAGATGGACTTCCGCCCATCGTGATCATCTGCACGATCCGCACATTCCTGGGAGGCGCAGCATCTGCGGCATCGGTCCCCACGAGCATCATTCCAGCAAACAGCAACGCCTTGTGCATACCATCCTCCTGACTGTTGAAGCCCAAGTGGAGATCAGCGCCATGGCGGCTGTCAATTCGGAGCATCCGGACACCCCTCCCCTCGGTGCCGCTCGGCGAGGCCCTCATGTGGTTAATTGATCGCAATAGCGACGGCCTCCAGACACGGCGCATAGCCCTCCCTCCCCCTGTCCGCATGGCGCTCGTCCGCTGGTATGAAGGCGTGGGTGATCATCATGATGAGGAGGCGGGCATTCTCCTCGTCCAGCAGGCGCGCATTGGCGAGAAGTGGATTGCCTGTGATTGCCTGGAGGAGGGTCAGCCGCCGCCCATCCTGACGCCGGCCTATTTGAGCGAAGCGGAAACCTATTATCTGCGGCGGCTCACCAGTGCGAAGCGGCCCGAACATCGGACCGACTGCCCCTTCTTCCGCGACCAGGCGACGAACCGCATTACCGAGGTGCGAAGCCCTCTCAACCCGGCTGATCCGCCCGCAGGCTTTTTCGAGGTCTTGCGCCCCGCCCCTCAAAATCTCGCCCAAAAGCCGGAAGAGGATTTGACCGATGACCGTACGCGAAACGCGTCGATCCCCCGTCTCGCGCGCTTACTCTGGCGACTGATCGACGCTGCGGGCCTCAACCATTGCCAGCCTATCAGTCACCAACACCGTCCCATGTCGATCGGGGACGAGTTCAAAGCCTTGGGACAGGCCGCCGCCAAGATCGAGATCGCGCCTGGCATGGAACTGGCGAGCGCGTTCTGGACCCATGCCGGGCCGCTTCACAGCAAACAGGTCTATGCCTCGCTGCGCAGGCTCTCCGAGCGATGGCCGCACGGCCATGCGCCCCAGGCTTTCCTCACCCTGTTCGCCCCTGCCTTCCAAGGCAGCAGTATCGATGTGCCCGGCTGCGATCCGGTGCTGATTGCCAATCGCGTGCAGTCGCCATCGGTGCGGACCAATGTCATCAAAGGCCCCTATCTCGCCCTGGTCGTTATCGGGCAATATCCAGAGTCCCGCGGCTTCGCGCCACTGCGCGCCTATGCACAGCCCATCTACTCAGGACGCCGCTTTGTTCCAGTAGATAGCGAGTTCGAACGACTGGTCCTGCGACAGCTTTTGGAAGCCCAGCAGCATCTCAATCGCATGAATATTGATCTCTCGATCGAAAAGCCGGTCTTCGATCGACTAACCGACTTCGGACCATGCAGGCCCGATTTCATGATCGAGGCTCGTTCGCGGGAGTCCGGCGAAGTACGGCAATTGATCATCGAGGCGATGGGTTTTCACGACGATGTCTACCTCGCGGCGAAGGCCGTCACCTTGCCACGCATGCAACAGATCGCGCCTGTCTTGCCAGTCACACCGAAGGACGCGGAGCGCCGACGAATAGGGCCAATGTTGATCGACATGATCCTGTCATGACTTTAATCTGATTCACCATATTTTTTACAGGACAGACGCAACTGGAACCATGGCAGACGCCAAGTCGTTCACTCATCTCGTCTTGATCGATGCAATTGGAGATTTACATTTTTCTGGATTGCGCGCATGAGGCGCAGAACATCCCTCGAAGACGGGTCCGCGAGCATGGCCGACAACAATTCTTCCGATATCACTACCCTCACTGTTCAGTTGGTGAGCGCATTCGTCTCCAACAATACGGTACCGAGTGCCGACCTTGCCGGCCTGATCCAGTCGACGCGCGCCGCGCTCGTCAATGAACTCAATCCGGCCCCGGCAGAATCCGAAGCGCCGACTTACACGCCGGCTGTCTCGGTACGTAAGAGCCTGTCTTCGCCCGATCACATTCTGAGCCTGATTGACGGCAAGCCGTATAAGACTTTGAAGCGCCACCTCGCCTCGCATGGCCTCACCCCGGAGGAATATCGCGCCCGCTATAATCTGGCCAAAAGCTATCCGCTGGTCGCCAGCAGCTACTCGGACGCGCGCCGCGCCGTTGCCTCGAAGATCGGCCTTGGCCGCAAGTCCGTTACTCCGGCTGCCCCCGCCGCCGAAGTGAAGCCGGCCGCTGCCGCCCCGAGCGCACCCGCTCCGGCAAAGTCGAAAGCCCCGGTCAAGGCAGCGCCCAAGCCCGCTCCCGCCAAGAAGGCCGTGAATGGTGATGCCAAGGCGAAGCCTGCTGCTCTTTCGGCCGCGGCAACGGCCGCGCCGAAGAGTTCCACCCCGGTGAAATCAGCGCCTGCCGCAGAGGCCAAGGCCCCACCGGCAAAGGCTGATGCGCGCAAGCGCCTGTCGATCGCCGCACCCAAGGATGAAAAGCCCGCTGCAAAGACTGAAGCTGCCGCCAAGCCGGAAGTGAAGACTGTTGCCGCTCCCAAGGCGAAAGCCGCGCCCAAGGCCAAGCCGGCTGCTGCGCCTAAGGCGGCCAAACCTGCGGATGCCCCGAAAAAGGCCGCCAAGACAGCCGCCCCGGCGTTGAATGGGGATGCGAAGGCCAAGGCGGAGGTGCCCCCGGCCAACGGCTGATCGCCGGACGCCAAATAGACCTGCAATTTTGAAGGCAGCCCCGCATTGTCGGGGCTGTTCTTTCATCAGCAGTCAATCGATGTCGGACAGCCGCAAAAATCTCCGGCGTTTACGCCCAGCATAATTCTCATCTTTAGTGGCCTTCGAAGTAACGCTCGATGTCCAGGCGACCATTGAGAACATTCACGATTTCCACACGCTCCTCGCCGTAACGAAAGAAAATGACATACCCCTGATGCGGAAGAGACCGGATGTCGGACCGCAATTCAGGGCGATGGGTTCCAAGCGTACCGGGCAGATCGGCAAGATTGTCGCATCGGGCCACGAGTTTTTCGACAAAGGCTTGAGCGACCGCCAGATCCCCGCTTTCAGCCGCGATACGACGCAGGACGTCAGCCAGATCGTTTCTGGCTGACGTCAGATAGACGAGGCGACGCACTCAGTTTTTTGCTGCGGTTCAATTCTTCCGACACACGCGTCAGATGACTCCGCACATCGTCAGCGTCATGTTCGCCACGCGCGGCGATCGAAGCGTTCAGCGTGTCTCGCAGCGATATTAGCTTGACCTCCCGTTCCTCGACCAGGCGAAGGCCTTCGCGCACAACCTCACTTGCCGAACCGTAACGGCCGGATTTAACCACGGTTTCCACAAAGCCTTCCCAGCGTTCGCCAACAGAAACGTTCACCCGACCCTCCATTCATGTCCCTCAGCGGCATAGCATGATAACATAAGATGCGCAATTTTTGACATAGCGGCCTGCCGCACCACTACAAGTGATTGGAGGGCAGACAGATTCGAAAGGCGCGGTTCGAACTGGCATTCGGGTCGACGGCCGTCGACTCTGAGGACGGTGGTCGGGATCACGTTGGCTCTATCTATGCGGATCCCGAACCGTCGCGATCCACTGCGCCAAAGTGCAGGCAGCTATCGCTGTTAGCCCAATGCGGAGACCTAAACTTTCACAAAAAAGCCCTTTTGGTTTGAAATGTTATTCCGACGAAAAGATGCACCGAACATGATGGCTCGCTCAGGTTTCGGCAAGCCGCCCCTTTCTCAACCCAGCCGGCAAAGCGGCGGACTTACGCGATTTGCCTTTCTGCAGCTCCAACCATTTCTCGGCATAAGTGTCGCGCTGGCGGACGTGCGCGACCCATTCATTGACGAGCCTAGACATGCCGCCAATCATGGCGCCGGGTTCCAGGAATATCATATCCTCGCCGAGTTTTTCATGGAGTTCGCGCATGAAAGAAATGACGATACTCATCCCTTTATTGTCAGCGCAGAGCAGAGCAAACTCCGGCGACCCGATCTGGAGAACCGACCACAGTGCATCGGCATCGCTATTCGTTGCCTCGGCAAATCGGCAGACCCGCTCATAGCTTATCCGCCCCTTGCCAGATTCCAGATGCTCGTAGGACCGCACAGGGAGACCCATGACCTTCGCGACCTCGGATGGCTTCAGACGGCGCTCCGTGCGGATCATGCGCATGGCCTTCGCGATCAGCTCCACGTCGAGCGTCTCTTCGGTCGATTTTTCCCTCATCTCCACATCTTTCCCATGCATTCCGGCTGGCCCGGCGCTGACAGGGAGCAACGCCAGTTGCACAAGAAAACCAGAAAATCAGGCACAAATAAACCGTTGATTTTAAATGGATCGGCTAAATGCCGAATCCGCGCCATTTTTTGGCGTGATATGCGCAAATAGCTGCGGGAAATCGGCAGACAACTGCGGGCTTTGACCCCAATATCCGAAACGTGCTCCATTTAACCCCATATGGATCAAATTGTCCTCGCCAGCGGCTTGCATGACCGCAACTTCCATGATTCCGAATTGGAAGGGACGCAGAATGTTCATGGGCACCTCAGAAGACAGGGCGTATCTACAAGCCTATAAAGCCATCCGTCAGGCACTACGCGAGCGCTATTGGCCCGAAGGCCAACATGTCTCGGTCGCCAGGTGCGCAGAAAGCTGCAAATTCAGCCCAACGCCGGTTCGTGAAGCCATGGCCCGCCTCGCGGGCGAAGGCCTGCTCGATGAGCGGCGCGGCCTTGGCTATTTCGTACCCCGGCTTGGCCCGGTGGAGTTGAGCGAGCTCTACACTGTCGCGCAGAGCACGGCGGTTTCGCTGCTGAGTGAACCGGTCGTTCTGTCCGCTAACGTCGCGGGCAATGGCGCTGAGGAAACACTGTTCGACAGCGGGACCATATTGGTGACGCTCGCTGGCCAGACCGCGAATTCACTGCTCTGCCTGATCGCCGCCAATCTCGATGCAAGGCTGGCGCCCGTGCAACCCGCCGAAGCGACAATGTTCAACCCGACAGCTGAGTCCGCTGAGTTTCTCGCCCTTATTGCCGCGGGCGATCGGCGACTCCTCCAGCGCTTTACCAACGCCTATTACAGCCGCCGTCGCAAAGCCGCCCTTGAAATCGCGCGGCGACACGATTCCCTCGCACGATCGGCTACACAATGAAAATAGTCTCAATATCATTTGAATAGCTTCGGGCCGGGGCGCCTCATGAACATGCCGATGTTCGGCAAATCCAATGAAGGAGGTTCGTGATGACCAAAGTGAAGACCATTCGCTTGCGGCGCCTCGGCAGCGTCTCCCGCGACACCAAGGCGATCGTTCAGACCGGCGAACAGGAAGAATTTCTGCCCGTCCTGTCCTACGCCTGACCCCACCGGGAGCGGCCTTCTTTTGTGGAGGCCGCTCCTCCCTTTCATGAAATAGCTCGGCGCACTGTGACCTTCGCGGCTCACCGCCGGGACGATGACCTTCATACCCCCAAGGAGGTTTGTAATGACCAAGCCACTGACCCTGCGCCTTCGGCGCCTAGGCAGCGTTTCGCGCGATACCCGTGCGATCACGCAGATGGGCGAGAGCGAAGACTTCATGCCTGTCCTCTGCTGGCCCTGACCTTCAACGGGAGCGGCTCCAAATCTGACGCCGCTCCCCATTTTCCTGGGCTGCTTTCCATGCCACTCACCACTGCACCCCATGTTCGTGCCGCCGATGTCGGCAAAGACCTCATCCTCCTCGACCTTTCCGACGACAGCTATCTGTGTCTGCAGGGCGCTGATGGCGAGGATGTCATTCTCGCCCTTCGCGGTGATGACCATGATCCCGGCAATCCCGTCATCCGTGAAGTGATCGATGCAGGGCTGCTCCGCGCAGTGGACAACCATGTCCCGACCATACTCGATCCGACATGGCCGGTCGATGGCATGCCGCCGCGCGGCAACGCCCTTGCCAGCCTGACCCTCATTCCCGCTGTGATCCTGGGCCTCGTCCACTATGGGCTTCGCCGCAAGGCGCTGCTGCGCCGCCCGATCCGTACCGCTGCGAAAGTGAGGCTGGATGATGCAGGGGTCATACGTCTCGTTCAGCGTTTCAGGCAGTTGCGGATTCTGCTGCCGCGCAGTGGTCGCTGTTTTGTTCAGTCCTGGCTCCTGCTCCGCCTGCTGCGCAAGCGCGGCGTAGCGGCAGAATGGATTTTTGGCGTTCGCACCTATCCCTTCGAAGCCCATTGCTGGGTCGAATGGCAGGGGCGTGTTCTCAATGACTGGGCCGATCATGTCCGCTGGTACGACCCCATTGCCCGCTTCTGATCCCCTGCGGTTTTGCGCACTCCTGGCGCCACCGGGTGCCTCAACCATGGAGCGCGCTCGAACCATTGGCGGAGCGCTGCGCTCGCGCCTCCCCGACCTCATGGTGCAGGCAGACGACCCCGGCTTTTTGCTGCTGGCGGGCGCTCCGAATCCGGGATGGGCCTTGCACGCTGCGCGCGAGGGCAGAACCCAGGTACTCGGCTCCCTGTTGCCGGGAACGCTGCCGAAGGATTCGCTGCCCGCCGCGCTGGAGACCTCCACCGATCCCGTCGAAGCTATGTCCGCGATCACCCGGCTGTGCTGGGGCCGCTACGTCGCGTTCATTCACGACCCGGAACGCCAACAGACAAGCTTGATGCGCGATCCGTCGGGGGCGCTGCGCGCCTATATCTGGAAGGTCGATGGTCTGACGCTGATCACGAGCGGCCTGCCCGACGCATTGCTCGACAGCGTAGGCGTGCGACCCGTGGTCGACTGGTCCGCGCTCGCAACACTGACGGCCTTGCCCGAACGGGTGGGAAGCCTGAGCGCGCTGACGGATGTCACCATCCCCCTGCCGGGAACTATCTATCATGTCGGCAAGGACGGCATCACCACGCAGGGCATCTGGTCTCCGACGGCGATCGCCCGCCAGGATCCGGCGCCCCTTGCCGATCTCCCGCGCGTCCTGGCGAATTGCATTGCCGGTTGGGGCAATGGCTCCAGCCCGGTTTCGATCGAACTGTCGGGTGGCCTTGATTCTTCCCTCATTCTGGGAGGCCTCGCCCGACGCAAAGACCGACCGGCGATCCACGCGCTCAATCTCGTGCCGGGCGCGACCGGAGGCGGAGAGAGCCGCTTTGCCAGCGCGGTCGCCGATCACTGGGACGTGCCCCTGGTAGAGGTCGGTATCCACCCCAGCGAGATCGACTATATGGCGCATATGGAGCGATCGCGACCAGAGCAGCCGCTCGTCTATGGTCTCGACCATATTGCCGACCAGACATCGGTGCGCTCCGCCGACCTTGTCGGCGCAACGACAATATTGAGCGGCCAGGGCGGCGACGCGGTGCTGTTCCAGCCACGCGGTCCCCACATCGCGGCTGACCGGCTGCGCGCCAAAGGGCCTGGGCCGACCTATTGGCGCCTGCTCGCTGAGAGCGCCGCATCGACCAACCGATCCATCTGGTCGTCGCTCTGGCGATCGCTGCGCCCACTCCCCATGCGCGCGGCCGCCAATTTCCAGCCGGCTTTGGCCGGAGCGCTGCTGCGTGCCCAGTTGGAAGCAGGTCTGCCGCTCCATCCCTGGATGGAGGAGGCGAAGCGACTGCCGCCAGGCAAGCGGCTGCAGATCGCCATGCTCTCCAACTGCCAGATATTCCACGCACCGACGCTGACGTCCGCTGGCCTTCGGCTCGCCCATCCCATGCTGTCGCAACCGGTGGTCGAGCATTGCCTTCGCGTGCCGACATGGGAGCTGGTTCCCGACGAGCGCGACCGGGGCGGCGCGCGCGACGTCTTGGCAGACTGGCTGCCGCCAGCGGTGCGCGAGCGTCGTACAAAGGGTGAGGCCACCGGCTTCTACAGCCGGGCCATCGCTCTTCAGCTCGACCGCCTGGGGCCGCTTCTGCGCGAGGGTCATCTGGTGCGGCAAAATATTATCGACCGCGCAGCGCTGGAGCCAATGCTGAACGGTGAAGCGCTGCTCTGGCGCGGTGATCATTCGCTGCTCGCAACGCTGGTGGCGATGGAATTGTGGGCGCAGCGCTGGGCTTGAGGCTTCCTCCGACCGCCAGCCGATCGCCAAGCCAAGCGGCAATGTGCTGCCACATGTCGCGGATATTGCCGGGGCTGCGAAGGTTATGCGCTTCGCCCCAATAGCGCAGCAAGGTCACGTCGCGGCCGCGACGGTGCAACTGCGTGAACATCCGCTCGGAATTGATGGCGAGTACCGGATCGATATCACCGTGGATAAGCAGCACCGGATCGCTGATCGCATCGGCCTGATAATAGGGACTGCTCAACCGATAGCGTTCTGGCGCTGCCTGCGGCCCTGTCTGCATGCTCCCCTGCCCGCCCTCCGCCCAACCAAAGCCGACCGTCAGCGGAAACCCCTCCTCAAGTGCAACCCGGTCGGCCGGCGACAGCGCGCCATGCTGAATCGCAAGGTCAGAAGGTGCCGCGCTCGCGATATAGGCGCGGAAGCGATGACTTTGGGTGGCGATCTTGAGGCTGGTGTAACCACCGAAGCTATGGCCGTAGACTGCCACCCGCTCACTATCGATTAAGCCGGTCGCAATGGCCCGATCTACCGCCTGCTCAACCTGCGTGCCAAGGGTCGCACCTCGGTCCATGCCATCCCGCGCATCGACAAGGCTGGGCATCAGCACGGCGTAGCCAAGGCTCGTGAGCAGCAATGGATTGACTGACGCGGCGACCATGTCGGGCGCAACGGCCGGTCGACGATCCATGGTGAAGGTCATCCCAGGATAGGGCACGACAATGAGCGGTAATGGCTTGCTCCTATTTCCTGCTGGACGGATCAGCCAATCCGTAAGGCCCGTAGCGGGGTTGGTCAGCGGCCGCATGTCAGGCAGATCGACATCTGCCAGATGGGCGTTGGTCCGATCGATCTCGCGAATGCCGGCCGGCCCCGAGGCCATGAGCCGGCCGACACCGCAGGCATCGCGCGTGATCAAAAGCGCGATACCTGCACGCCTGCTGCCGAAAAGCAGGCGCGTGATCGGATCGGTTGTGTGATCAGTCGTTCGATTGGCCCAGCCTAGCCAACGAAGCTGCGCCTGCGCACCCTGCGGGATGACAATGGGGGCATCGTCGCTAATGGCAGTAATCGAACGATGGTTGGCGCGAATGCCGATATCGAAGCTTTCGCTCGTCGATCGCGGCATGCTGATCGGCCCACCTTTTATGATCCTCCTGGAATTTCCAGTGCGGTCCATCGTCCATAGTCCATCAGGGCAGGCGAGGAGCAGTCGGGCGCTCCCCGCCTGCAGCAATGGTGGCTGACAGGGCAGCCGCTCCAGAGCTTTGTTGATGGAGGCTGCGGCACGCGGAGCACTCCAGCGGCTCGATCTCCCGCCCCGCTGGCCAAAGACGAGTGGAACTTCGCCCCACCAGCCCGCGCGCACCAAACGCACGCCGCTGTCGTCGGGCGGCAGGAAGGGGGTCACGTCGTCGAAAGCTGCACGAATGCGGCCAGTCCGCGCGTCAAACAGACGTAGCTCGCCTGCCGCCCAATCTTGGCCGGGCGCTCGCGCAAAGAACATCAGCCGGTCGCTCCTCGGTGCCCATTCGAGGAAACCCGGCTGGATGTCGCAGCCGATGCAGGCCTCCCGTTCCAATCCGCCCTTAGTGCGCAGGACCGACAGTCGATATTGCCGGTTCTGGTCACTCGACCGAACCGGGACGTTCAAAGGGATGACCGGCTCCGGTCCCTCGCGGAGCAGCGCGATCGAGGCGCCGTCAGGAGAAATGGCGACATCCGCAATCGGTCCATCGCCAAGCTGGGTGGTCTGTCCGGTTTCGACATCGATCATGAGAAGTCGACGCTGCGGAAGCGGCGCAGCCTCGCCTGTGCCGCCAACGACTGAGACACCGGGCTCCTGCCCCCGTGCCGTGCGCGCCCAGAGAGGGATGACCTCGGCCTGATAGCGGCTACCCGTCGCGAACGGCCACGGCAGCGCCGGACTGTCCGCTGCAACCAACAACAGGCGCTGATCGTCCAGCCAGTCTGGTGCCGGATGCAACAGTGAGGTCACGGGATGCTGCAGGAGCCAGCGCACCTCCCGCGTCGCCATATCGACGATCCCGAGCGAGAGCATCTCGTCCTTCAGCCTGAAAACCGCTAGGCGCTTGGCCGAAGGCGACAGGCTTGCGATCCAATAGCCCGCGCCATCATCCTGCGAAAAAAGCGGTTCAAGACGCCCGCCATGCTGAAGGTCGAGACGCATCACGACCCCCAGCCCCCGCCGGGTAAAGCCGTCATAGCGGTAGCTCGCGGCGCTGTCATAGCGGCGATAGCGATCGATCACCACCCATCGGCCGTCGGGATCGATGAGCGCCTGGCCGTAGCTTTCGACGCGCAGCATATCGTCCACGCCATAGGGGCGTGCGTCGGCGATGCCGGCCATCGCCAGGCATAGCGCCGCCAGCCATGGGAAACGCATGTCACGGATTCCTGATTGGTGGGGTCTGAGCGAAGCGGCGGCCTAGCCGCGCGGCGCTACCATCGTTTTTTCACCTGCATCGATACGAAGCGGCCCAGCACATCGGCATTGGCCGGGTCGTAGGCAAAGCCCAAATTGCGGTCGACAAAGGGCGGATCGCTATCGAAGAGATTCTGCACGGTGACAGCCAGGCTCAGCCCCTTGCGCCAACCCTCCGCTGTTCGCGGTTCATAGCGCAATTGCAGGTCGACGCCGTTCCACGACGAGATCGGACGCGCGGGCGCACTGATGTTGTCAGTGTAGGGACCAACATGGTTGAGCGAAAGCGTTGCCCCGACGTCGCCTCGCGCCCAATCGAGAGTGCCGCGCAGGCGGAAGTCTACGGGATTGCCCAACGTCCCTACTCGCTCGATCATGGGTGAAGCAGGCGTGAGCTGATCCTTATAATCAATGAGGATCATGCTGTTGACCGAGATGTTCAGCCGGTTCGAACCCAGGGTGAGGCTCTGACGCATCTGGATATCGACCCCGCGCACATCCACCCGGGCGGAGTTGACATAGCGCCCGTCGAGGATCGCGCGGAAGGATTCCGGGGCGAAGGTCGTCGGCACGCTCGACCCTGGCACCGCGAGCAGTTCCCGCACGCGAGCCAGATCGGCGGCGTTATGCGCGGGATCGATCAGAGTTACATAGGGCGCATAGATGGGGTTGGTGAGCGCCTGGAGAATATTCTCGGTGACCGGCTGTCCGATCCGGTTGGAGAAGCGCGTCTGGAAATAGCTGGCCTCCAAGCCAAAGCCCGGCACAGCCTTGGGCTGGACCCTGAAGCCGACAGTCAGCGATTTGGCCTTTTCTGGTTCGAGACTGCGATTGCCGCCGCGTTGGGTGAGGACCGGCAGGTTGCCACCACCCGTGGTCGGGAGCTGGGTGTAGGAGACGCGGAACGGGTCGAAAATCTCTGGGAGCGCAGGCGCGCGGAACGACGTTCCCCAGCTTCCCCGTAGCTGCAATCCTTGCGCCGGCTCCCACACCAACCCAATCTTGGGATTGGTGGTCGAACCGAAATCGGAATAGCGCTCATGGCGGACCGCGACCGACAGGTCGAGGCGCTCAACACCGGGGCGCGCATTGCCCGGGCCGACCATCGGCACGGCCAGTTCGCCAAATACGGCAACGATCGTCCGGTTCGCCTTCGGCGTCACCGGCGCGGGCGGCGTGACGCCCGAGGCGAAGGTCTGGACCGAGCGGGAGAAATGCTCCTCGCGCGCCTGCGTCCCGAAGGCGAGCTTCAGCGGCCCGCCGGGTAGGTCGAAAAGCGTGCCGTCGGCGATCATGCTGCCATTCAGCAATTCGCTGCTGTAGCGCTGGCGGATGAAGCCGCTGCCGATAAAATCGATGATGGCGGCGCTGTTGCTGCTGCCATCACCGAAAGGATTGAAATAGCCGTCGCGCGCCGCGCTATAGGCGGTTAGCGGATTATCGGCGGTGAGGCCCAGCGCTTCATTGAGCGCGCTGCTGTTGAGCAGATGATCGCTCAGCTGCCGATCAACCTGACGGGCGTGCGACATATAGGCGTCGACCTGCCAGTCGCCGCCCAGTTCCGCCCGGACGCCCGCTGTCACCGAATGGCTGCGCACCCGGCCACTGGTGAGGATCGGGCCGATATCCCTGCCAAAATCATAGGCGATCGCCACTGACGAACCGCCGGTGGGCGAAACGAACCAGGGATTGGCGCGGGTCACGCTCATGATGGTGAGCGACGGCTGCGATTTCGCATCGAACTTGCGATCGGAATAGCGGCCTTCGGCATAAAAGGTGAGGCCGGCGGTCAGTTCCTGTTCCCCGCTCACGAACAGGCTGTGCCTGTCCTGCTTCGAGAGCAGGTCGACATGGGCGCGCGGACTGGAAAGACTGGCGCCGGGTAGGAAGTCGCTGGGCTCAAGATCCGTGCCATCCTGTCCGTCGGGAATGGCATAGGCAGGGACATAGGTGCGGCTCACGGGGTCTAGCACCACAACGGTGCCGGGAGCCGAGAAATATTGGCGGTAGTCATGGCCGCCGAGCTGCCGCAGGTCGGCTGAGCGCGTATATTTGCGCGCCGATCCAGGGAGGCGACCGCGATGCTGGTATTCATAGGCCGCAAGGATATGACCGGTCGCCCAGCGGGCACCCACCACCTGTCCGGCGATGATGTCCTCACTGCCGCCTCGCGTCACCGTGCCGAGGCGCAGCCGACTCTCAGCCCCTTCGAAATCCTTGCGCAACAGGATGTTGACCACGCCGCCGATCGCGTCCGAGCCGTAAAGAGCCGACGCGCCATCAGCCAAAACCTCGACCCGCTCGACCGCAACTGCAGGAATGCTGGAGAGATCGGTGAAATCGCCCTTCCCGCCCGCGCCCGCGGTCCGGCGGCCATTGACCAGGGTCAAAGTTGCGTCTGAGCCTAAACCGCGCAGATTGATGCTCGCCCCAAGACCGGGGTTGATGCTGACGCGGTCCGAGCCGGTAAGGCTGGTATCCTCATTGGCCATGCCGCCGAAATTCTGCGGCAGCAGCGCCAGCGCCTCTGCAACCGTACCCGCGCCGGAGCGGGCGATGTCGGTGGCCGTCATGCTGATCACCGGCGATGAGGGCGGCGCTGCCGAGCGGATATTTGTGCCGGTAACGACAATCCCAGCTGCTGCCATGTCCGGCGCGCGAACCGGCTTCGGCCGAGGCGCGATTGCCTGGGGTAGACGCTGGGGGACCGGTCGATGCTGGGACTGACCCTGTCCTTGCGGCGATGGCGCCCCGCGCGGCGAGAGCACATAGACATTGCGGCCCTGATGGCTGACGGTGATCGGATAGCCGCCGATCAGCTTGTGCAGCGCCTTGTCGGCATCCATCGATCCCACGACCGAGCTGGTGCGACGGCCCTCTACCAACTGGCTACGATACAGAATCTGGCGGCCCGTCAGCACCATGTACCGCTGCAACGCCTGATCGAGCGAACCCGCCGCGATGTCGAAACGCGGATGCACCTCCTGCGCATAGGCCGCCGGTGCCATCGCGGGAACGCTCGCCAACGCCCAGGCCGCACACAGGAGTAGGCCGCGACGCTGTGCAGACCTTGCCCGTTTCGGCGAATCCATACGATGGACGTTCCTGGCTGTCATGGTTTCCCTTCCCCTGCTGGTCCGGCGGACCGAGGAGCGGGTCTCCCGCCTTCCCCTGTCGCCTAATTCTGTAACGTAGAGGAACGGGGGTAACCCTGGACGATATGTGAAATTTTTAAATCAGGATCGCACAGGGTCAGGGACAAGACGGATAGTGCCATTGGTTTGCGGCTCCGCGCGTAACGGGTAGAGCGCGATCACGGCCCGGATGAAGGCATCGCGGTCGCCAACGGCAAATCCGCCGTTGACGCGCTCATCCGCGAGATCCGGCGCCTCCAGGATGATAGGCGCCTTGGAATAACGATTGACTTCATCGACTGCGGCGGCGAGCGATCGGCCCTCGAACTGGAGCCGGCCGGTGGTCCAGGAGGTGATCGCCTCGACATTGCCCCGCTCTTTCTCGCCAAGTCCCGCTTCCCGCGCCATCATCATGTCGCCCGGCAACAACTGATCGGTGCATTTGTCGGACGGGCATTGCGCGGCATCCACCCGCACCTTGCCCTCGATCAGAAGGATATTGGCATCCGATTGCTGGCGATCGATCTCGAAGCGGGTGCCGAGCGCTCTCACGGTCGCCACGCCCGCATCCACATCAAAGGGACGGCTCTTGTCATGCGCAACATCGAACATCGCCCGGCCGCTGATCAGGGCGACGCGTCGATGCCCTGACGAGAAATTTATGTCGACGGCGCTTGCGCTATCGAGATGGAGCCTCGTGCCGTCCTCCAGGCGAACCAGGCGTTGCTCCCCAATTCCCGTTTCATAATGGATCGCCACTGGCCGGAGGAGGAATGTGCCAAGGGTCATAGCTCCGGCAATAACCGTGCCTGCCACCCACAACATTGGTCGACGGATGCCTGACCGAGGCGCGGTTCGCTCGATTGCGTCATCGACCAGAGCAGCAATTTGCGGGTCTTTCCCGAGCTTCTGTGCGCTCTCCCAATGCCCATTTAGTCGCTCATAGGCGGCGGCATGGCGCGGATCTTTCTTCCAGGCAAAGAATTGCTGGAGTTCGGCCGTGTCCGCAACGCGGGAATTGAAGCGCGCAACCCAATAGGCTGCGTCTTCCTCGATTTTTTTATCTTCTTCGCTGCCCATCGTCATCCCTACCCTCAGTCCGACAGCCGTTGTGCACACAATATAAGTGCCTTGCTCACCCGTCCCTCAACGGTCTTGACCGAAACTCCCAGCCTTTTCGCGATATCTGCATTCGTCATGCGGGTGAACCGCGACAAAAGAAAGACCGTCCGAAGATCCGGTGGCAAAGATTGGACGGCCTGTTTGAGGCCGAGGAAATATTCCTGCTCTCCACAGTCTTCTATGTCCCAGGAAGGATCGGGATCATTAGCCGCCAGCGGTGCGGGACGGGTCTTGTTGCGGCGCATTTGATCGAAGGCAAGGTTGAGCCCGATCCGGAGCAGCAGCGCGCGGGGCCGACGCTCCGCCTCCTCTTCGCTGTAGCGCGCTACCCGCATATAGGTGTCCTGCACCAAATCCTCCGCTTCAAGACCAGAGCCCGCGAACCGGCGTTGCAGCCTTCCGAGCAGCCAGCCCGCATGATTGCGGTACAGCCTGTCGACCATCCCGTCCTGCCGGCTACCCATTGGCAGCCACGGCGTTTTCCCTTGCTCGCCGGTCATTACCCGCGCCTTTCCTTCAATTACGAAGGGCGTGCCGCCCCATAAGGACGGCAAAGGAAAAGCTCCATGCCGGTGCATCGCGCAAAGGGCGCGCGCATGGATCGGCCATGCCAGCACCAAGTCTGACTCGCCGATCTTCGGTACAGGGGTTTCCACGCCCCGCCATCGGCCTCCCGACGGCACCAAAGAGAATTCCGTATCGAGAATCGGCTGGCAAGGGCTTGAAAAAAGGGGTCGGGTGTTGGAAATCCTGTACAAGGACCCGTTATTTGGACGTCGCGCCGCTGCCGACCGGCCAGGCCAAAAGCCCGCCGATCCCCCGGCCCATGGGACACGCGTCCTGTTTCACGGCACCCGACATCTCCTCCATAGCGCAGCCGCCGCGACTGTCTAACTGCGCCGCGCAAAGCGCAGAAAAAATAATGGCTGAGCTGTTCCTGCGCAGCAATCTGCGGGTTCTTCGCCAATTAGCTGCGGAGATTCGGCATTTAGCTGCGGAAACTCCGCGGCTAAATGCCGAGTTGCGGCGAAAAGCTCTCCCGATCCGCGAATGATTCGATACGCGCGAACTGTCCGACACACTGAGGCTTCGAATGCGGCGATCCGCTTTTAT
This sequence comes from Sphingobium sp. TB-6, assembly GCF_012927365.1. Classification (NCBI taxonomy): domain Bacteria; kingdom Pseudomonadati; phylum Pseudomonadota; class Alphaproteobacteria; order Sphingomonadales; family Sphingobiaceae; genus Sphingobium; species Sphingobium sp. TB-6. The sequence continues at coordinate 60,379 of NZ_JABBGL010000024.1, forward strand.
GCGATGATTACCAAGCGGCCTGATTGATACAAGGCACATATTTTTCTTGGCTTTTCTACGCCAAAGGGGGAATCTGGGGGAATGAAGACGTCTCTCGATCATCTGCCCGAACGTAAACAGCGGGAGCTCGGCGAAATCCGTCGCATATTGTTCGAAGAGTTTGAGGACACGATCGCCGGGCGTAATGCCCCTCATCGCAAGGCCGGTCGGATCCTCAAGGTTATCCTCTATGGATCACATGCGCGCGGCGACTGGGTAGAAGACCCGGTCGGTGGTTATTTCTCCGATTATGACGTGCTGGTCGTTGTGAACCATGAGGAACTCGCGGATCCGATCGAATATTGGAGCAAGGCCGAGGACCATCTACTCCGGGCCCACACCATCTCAAAGAAGCTCAGTGTTCCGGCGCACATCATTACCCACAGCCTGACCGACGTGAATAAACAACTGAAGAAGGGTCGCCCCTTCTTTCGAGACATCCTCCGTGATGGTATTGCTCTCTATGAAGCACCTGACAATCCGTTCGATCAGCCAGTTACTTTGCCGCCGGACGAAGCACGAGCAGAGGCACAAAAGCATTTTGACAAATGGTTTCCGAGCGCAACAGCATTTTTCAGCATGGCTCGACACGCACTTTCGGAAGGAAATGAAAACGAAGCCGCGTTCGTTCTGCACCAGACCACTGAACGACTTTATGACTGCTTTCTCCTCGTTAGTACGTTGTACGCACCAAAATCACACAAGATTAATTTGCTCAGGTCACAGTGCGAACAGTTGGATGCAAGGTTGATTCAAGCGTGGCCGCGGGATACAAAATTCACGCAGCGTTGTTTCGAACTGCTGCGCGGTGCTTATGTCAACGCACGTTACTCAGAGCATTATAAAATCACTGCCGAGGAACTGGAATGGATTTGTGAGCGGATTACTATACTCCAAGGATTGGTAAAGGACATTTGCCAAGAGCGACTGGGATCGTGACTAAGAGCGCCGCTGACACCCTCCCATGACAAGGCCGGGCTTCACCCCGGCCTTAGATTCAATCACCAGATTTTGACCCGATCCTTGGTCGGAAGATAGAGCTTCTCACCGGGTTCAGGCTTAAACGCGGCATACCATTCATCAAAGTTTCGAACCGTGGAAATGCGGTATTGAGCGGGCGAATGGGAATCCGTGACGAGCCGTTGGCGCAGGGCGGCCTCCCGATATTTGATCCGCCACACCTGCGCCCATCCGAGAAAGAAGCGCTGGTCGCCGGTCTTTCCGTTTATGACCGGAGCTTGCTTACCGCCCAGTGAAGTATGATAGGCATCGAGAGCAACAGCCAAGCCTGCCAGATCGCCGATATTCTCACCCAAAGTCATGGCCCCCTTCACATGCACACCGGGGAAAGGCTCATAACGATCAAATTGATCGACAAGGCGTCCGCTGAGCGCCTTGAAGGTGGCGACGTCGGCCTCACTCCACCATGGGTTGAGCTTCCCGGTCTCATCATATTTTGAACCCTGATCGTCAAAATGATGGCTGATCTCATGGCCGATCACAGCGCCGATCGCGCCATAGTTGACCGCCGGGTCGGCATTGGGATCGAAAAAGGGCGGTAGCAGGATGGCAGCGGGAAAGACGATCTCCACCTTGCCGAAATTGGCATATGCATTGATCTCCATGGGCGTCATGCCCCATTCCCAACGATATATCGGCTTGCCAAGCTTTCCCACCTGATAGTCGAAGGCAAACTGGTTGGCGCGAACTGCATTGCCGAACAGATCGCCCGCCTTGATCATGAGACCCGAATAATCGCGCCATCTGTCTGGATAACCGGTCTTGGCCGTAAACGCGGCCAGCTTGCGGCGAGCCCTGATTTTCGCGGTATCACTCATCCAGGTCAGCTTATCGATCCGGCGGCCCATGGCCGCGATCACATTCTGGACCAGTGCGTCCATCGCCTCCTTCGTTTCAGGCGGGAAATATCGCGCGACGTAGGCCTTCCCAACCTCCTCTCCCAAAGCGCCCTTGAGAAAATCGATGCCACGCTTCCAACGTTCCGGCCGCATTGGCGTACCAGCTAGGATTGTACCGTAGAAGGCGAAATCCTCGTCCCCGATATGGTCGGGCAGGAAATCGGCATAGGTATGGATGCTTCGCACGAGCAAAGCATCCTTCAGAACCTGAAGCGGAGTCTTCGCGATGAGCGCCGCCTCCCCCGCAATGGCGCTGGGCTGCGCGACAATCATCTCGGCGGGTTTGATGCCGTTCGCGGCAAAATAGGCAGGGAAGTCGAACCCGGGCGCGTCCACCGTCAATTTGGCGAGTGTGGTCTTGTTGTAGACCCTATCGACGTCGCGGCTTTCGACCCGTGACCAATGCAGCTTCGCTATTGCCGTCTCAAACGTCATCAGAGCGTCAGCTCGGCTGCCGGCGTCAGTTTCCCCAATCAGAGTCAGCATTTGTGTAAGATACGCACGATATGCCGTCCGGATCGCGGCCATTTTGTCGCTTTGCTCGAGATAATAATCGCGATCCGGCAGGCCCAAGCCGCCCTGACTCAGCTTGATGATATAGCTGTCTGGCTTTTTATCGTCCTGCCCAACGTAGAGGCGAAAAGGACCGGCAACACCAATGCGATTGGCCTTCGCAACGAGGTTTTCCAGGCCAGCTTTGTCGCGCAATTCGCTGATTTCCCGGAGCCATGGTGCGATTGTCGTTAGACCCGCTTTCTCAACGGCAGCACGACCCATATAGCTCGAATACGCTGCCCCAATCTTGTTCAAAGGGTCTTTTCGGGCCGCGTCCAGAATTGCCCTTGTGCGTTCGCGCGAGAGGTCTTCCAGAAGGTTGATCATGCCGAAGCTGGCCTTGTCCTCCGGGATCGCCGTGCGCGCATCCCAGTTTCCATTCGCATAGCGGGAGAAATCCTCACCCGGCGACGCTTCATGGTCCATGCCATCTTCATCAAGCCCGTAAGTACCATAGGCCGAAGCATTCGATCCGGAGGGCGCGCCCTGATCTGCGTGTGCTGCTGGAAATGAGAATACAGCCAGAAACATTGCTGCACCTAAGTTTGACGATCGCATCCCGAACCCTCTCGAAAGATCCAAGGTGTCAAACGGCGTTCAAAAGGGACCCCCGATCGGCGTCGAAGAGGGACCCCCTTTTCAGATAATATGATGCTGGTTTGTTGAAGATGGCCTTGCGCTGCGTGCGGCGGAGGGCGGGCGTAGCCCGAC
>NZ_JABBGL010000025.1:0-56795 GCF_012927365.1 Sphingobium sp. TB-6
CCCCGAAATTACCGTGATCTGACTCATCGCACCGTCCTTAGTATCGGTGCAAACACCGGCGCTTGCACCGGTGCCATGTCAAAATATCAGCGGATCACCGCAAGGCGGCCCTCACCGGAGCGATACCATTTTCCTAACAGCTTTCGGTAGCCATCAACAAAGACCGTGTCGCTAATCAAAGCGAACAGGAGGCCTGGCAAGGCCTTGGCGCGTTTGCATGAGAATACTCTATAGCCCTCGGTCGGTTTGTCACGCCGCGTCCTGCGATTACCCCAGCAATTGCGCGCGATGCCGCTCGTCGATACGGAAACGATCCTCCGCCTATGAACCTATCTTGATGGGGTTCAGGCGCTAGGGTATTTGCCAATAACTCCTTGAAGGCCGGTCCTGCCCAACAACAGGCTCGCGACAAGTCGTTTGCGCCTGAGTAGGCGGCAGAAATATCTTCGATGATAGCAGGCTGCCTACGATGCCGATCTTTCGGGGTATCTTCGAGCCAGCCTTAAGCAAAAGCTGCCGCTTCCGTCAGCCTGAGATATTCTCAGATTATCATGCGGGACGAACATTCCCTGCTCGATACGCCGGCGGTTCCGACAGCATGCCTCATTCCCCCAACGCAATCATCGAAATCTGCCGGCCATAATCTGGCTCGCTGCGATGGCATGACCGGCGATAGCTGTAAAAGCGATCCGGCTGGCTATAGGTATCCTCGTCCAGCAGCTCGATCCGGCTGATCCCCGCCGCTGCCAGCCGTGCCGCCACATAGGCTGCAATGTCGAACTGGCAATGCCCTGTGCGCGCCGCAGTGAAGAAACGATCATTATCCGGATCCTCCGCCATAAAGCGTGCCGCGAAATCCAGCGTCACTTCATAGGACGAACGCCCGATGCACGGACCGATCGCGCAAGCCATCTGGTCGCGCGAGGCGCCCAGTGCCTCCATAGCAGCGATCGTCCGGTCCGTAACGCCGCCTAATGCGCCCTTCCATCCGGCATGCGCCGCGCCGACGACACCGGCCGCAGCATCAGCAAACAACACCGGCACGCAATCGGCGGTGAGAATCCCCAATATCAATCCCGGTCGATTCGTGACCATGGCGTCAGCCGCTGGCCGGTCGTCGGCGGAAATCGGCGCCGCGACCGTGATCACATCGGGCGAGTGGACCTGATGCACCGTCACCAGCGTCGCACCCGGCAACAGCGCGTCCCGCACCAGATCCCGGTTGCGCAACACCGCCTCCCGCTCGTCCTCCGACCCTAATCCGACATTCAGCCCCGCGTGAATCCCGGTCGAAACGCCGCCGCGTCGCCCGGCAAAACCGTGCACGACATCGCCCAAGCCCACCGCCCGCAGCAATTCGACCATGCTTCACTCCTTCATCACGCCATGGGAACCGCTTTTGAACCATGTCCTGAATGCGCAACATACTTGCGCACGCCGGATTAGACGATAGTCTCCGCTTCATCACAAAAGGGGAGCGGCTGCAACGGCCGCCCGAGCAAAAGACATCAAGATAAAGGGCTCCACCATGATCTTCGGGCGTATAAAGCCACTGGACGCGATATTGGCCACGGCCGAGAAAAAATCGCTTGTCCGCACATTGGGGCCGGTTCAACTGACGCTATTGGGGGTCGGCGCCATCATCGGCACCGGCATTTTCGTTTTGACCGCCGCCGCCGCGCAAAAGGCGGGGCCGGGCATGATGTGGAGCTTCATGATTGCGGGGGCCGTCTGCGCCTTCGCCGCGCTCTGCTATTCCGAAATCGCCTCCATGGTGCCGGTGTCCGGTTCCGCCTACACCTATACCTATGCGGTCGTCGGGGAACTGCTCGCCTGGATGGTGGGCTGGGCGCTCATCCTGGAATATGCGGTCGCCGCCAGCGCCGTTTCGGTGGGGTGGTCCGGCTATTTCATGGGCCTTGTTAAGAGCGTAACCGGGCTTGATCTGCCACAGGCGCTTTCCGCCGGCCCGGTCTGGACGATGAACGGCCTCATTCCGCAAGCCGATTTCACCCATGGCGTGATCAACATCCCGGCGATCGTCGTGGCGCTCGCCGTGACCGCCCTGTTGGTCATCGGCACCACCGAAAGCGCCCGCGTTAATGCCGTGCTCGTCGCCATCAAGGTGGCGGCGCTGACCGCCTTCATCATCCTGACGCTGCCCGTGCTCAAGACCGGCAATTTCTCGCCCTTCGCGCCCAATGGCTGGTTCGGGCCGGAAGGCACCAGCGGCATGGGCATCGTTGGCGCCGCCGCGTCGATCTTTTTCGCCTATGTCGGCTTCGATGCGGTTTCGACCGCGGCGGAAGAAACCAAGAACCCGCAGCGCAACGTCCCCATCGGCCTGATCGGCAGCCTTGCGATCTGCACCGTTTTTTACCTGTTGGTCGCGGCGGGCGCGGTCGGCGCGATCGGTGCGCAGCCCGTGCTGGGTCCGGACGGTTCAGTGGTGGCGCCCGGATCGCAGGGTTTTGCCGCCGCCTGTGCGACTGCTGCCCATGCTCAGGATCTCGTCTGCTCCAATGAAGCGCTGGCCCATGTGTTGCGCTCGATCAATTGGACGGTCGTGGGCAATGCGCTCGGCTTGGCCGCCAATCTTGCGCTGCCGTCGGTCATCCTGATGATGATGTTCGGCCAGACCCGCATCTTCTTCGTGATGGCGCGCGACGGCCTGCTGCCGGAAAAGCTCGCCAGCATCCACCCCAGGTTCAAGACGCCCCATATCGTCACCATGGTCACCGGCGTCTTCGTCGCCATCGGCGCCGCGCTGCTGCCTGTGGGTCAGCTCGCGGACATTTCCAATTCCGGCACGCTGTTCGCCTTCTTCATGGTGTCGATCGCCGTGCTGGTGCTGCGGGTGAAGGAACCGGGGCGGGCTCGTCCGTTCCGCACGCCCATAGTGTGGGCGATCGCGCCGACGGCGGCTTTCGGTTGCGTCTTCCTCTTCTTCAATCTGCCCGTCGATGCGCAGCTCGTCCTGCCGATCTGGGGTGGCCTGGGTCTCGTGCTCTATTTCGTCTATGGCTATCGCAAGAGCCATGTCGGGCGCGGGTTGGTCGAAACCCATGAACAGGATGTCGGCATTCCACCGATGCCGGTGCCGCCGATGCCCGGCGCGCATACGCCGGGCGGCCAGGACGCCTGAGCTACAAAAAAGGGGGCGGGTAGCACCGCCCCTTTTTTTAACGCAAGACTTCGAATTCGGGATCGCGCAATCCTGCATGATGCGGGCGGGTGAACATTTTCCCCCGTTCCGCCCACGCGACGATCAGGAAAGAGATCGAGCCGAACACCATCAATCCCAATGTCAGCGGCAATGTCGTCCCGTCAAAGGCATGGCCGATCAGGCTGCCCAGCGCGCTCGACACGGCGGTGGTGAGAAAAGCCTGAAAGGAGGAGGCGACGCCCGCGCCTCTGGCAAAGGGCTCCATTGAAATCGCGCTGAAATTGGACGCGGTAAAGGCGACCGTCATCATCGTCGACGCCTGGAGGATCATGAAGCTGACGATGGTTTCATGCCCCGTCAGGATCACCGTCAAATGCACGGCATTGATCAGCACCAGGCACAGCAACGCCGTCTGGCTCAATCGCCGCGCGCCGAAGCGGGAGACGAGGCGGCTGTTGAGCAGGCTGCCGATCCCCATGCTGCCGGCGATGGCGGCGAAGGCAAAGGGGAAGATTTTCTGCGCCCCGAAAATGTCGAAGAATATTTGTTGCACCGACAGGATGAAGCCGATCAGGCCGCTCATCACCACCCCGCTGGCCAGCATATAGCCGATCGAGCTGCGGGTGCGGATGATCGCGCCGACCGTCCGGAAAATCGCGCGCGCGCTCATTCGCAAGCGATTCTCCGGCAGCAGCGTTTCCGGCAGGCGCATCGCCATCCACAGCAGGATCAGGCTCGCCAGGATCGACAGCGCCCAGAAGATCCAGCGCCAGGGGGCGATCCACAATATCGCCTGGCCGAAAGTCGGCGCCATGACCGGGATCAGCATGAACACCGCAAAGATCAGCGACATGACCCGCGCCATCGCATCGCCCCGGAAGCGGTCGCGGACGATGCCGACGGTGATGACGCGGCTCGCGCCCGCGAAGAAACCGGCACAGGCGCGCCCGGCCAGCATCATGGTGAAACTGTGCGCGCCGGCGCAGGCGATGGAAGAGAGGATGAACAGCGCCATGGCGCTCCCCAACACGCGCTTTCGCCCGAATCGGTCGGACAGCACGCCGAACAGCAGAGAACCGATCCCCAGTCCCAGAAAATAGACGCTGATGATCAATTGCCGGTCATTGGGATGCGGGATCGCCAGATCCCGGCCGATGGCGGGCAGGGCCGGCAGCATCGGATCGATCGACAGCGCATTCATCGCCATCAGGCAGGCGCAGAGCATCACGAACTCGCGGAAAGCTATGTCCTTTCTCGCCTGTCCTGCGGGGATTTCGGGATGATCGGTCATGCCGGTGGCTATGGGGACAATCGGACGCTCGCGCTACCCTTTTTGTACCGTCCGGGCACGTTAACCCTGCTCCTCCGCGCATCGTTGGCATTTTCCTGGAAATTGGTTTTGAGCGCATTAACCATTTTTTATCCGCCGCCGGTGCAGCCTGCCGCTTGTCGAAAACCAGCAAGTCGAAATCCATGAGGGGGATTCGGTTATGGCCAATGGTCTGAAGAGCGCGCAATTTCTGATGCAAAGCCGTCTTTCGGGTGCGGCAAGCGGAACTGCGGAAGCCTGTTTCGATCTGGGGGTCGCCTATAGTTGCGGCACTGGCGGTTTGCCCGTCGACCTGATCGAAGCGCATAAATGGTTCAACCTGGCCGCCCTCAAGGGCAGCGAGGAGGGGCAGACGATGCGGGCGGAAGTGGCCGAGGAAATGTCGGCACGAGAAATCGCGGAAGCCCAGCGCCAGGCCCGAGCGCTGATCGCGACGACGCAATTGCGCGCCGCTTAGGTTTTATTCGGGGGCTGAGTCTGGAAATGCTCAGTTTCGGACATCAACAATCGTCATCCCAACGAAAGCCGGGATGACGGAAAAAAGTCCGCAATCCACCAATTCCGAGACGCTTTAGCTGCGCCGTAAAGGATCGAGGGCGCTCGATTTGCGCGTTTTGGAGGCCGCTGCTGCAGGTGAGAGGGCGGAGGTGCGCGTGCCCATATCCTGCGCCATGTCCTCCAGCGCGGCGATGCGCTTTTCCGTCGCGGGGTGAGTGGAGAAGAGCTCGCTCACATGCACCGGCACGATGTAGAGCTGGGCGGCGGCGGGATTGCGCTCCGCCACCGGGTTGGGAATCATTTCGGCGCGGCCGGCGATCTTGGCGAGGGCGGAGGCAAGCGCGCGCGGGTTGCCGCTGATCTCCGCGCCCGCCGCGTCCGCGCCATATTCTCGGGTGCGGCTGATCGCCATCTGCACGATCATCGCGGCGAAAGGAGCCACGATCACCGCCAGCAGCGTCGCGATCAGGTTGCCGTGGCCATTCTCCTGATTGCCGCCGCGGAAGAACAGGCCGAAATTGGCGAGCATCGAGATCGCGCCCGCAATGGTCGCGACCATCGTCATGATCAGTGTATCGCGATTGCGCACATGGCCCAGTTCATGCGCCATGACGCCAGCCACTTCGTCCCGGCTCAGCATCGAAAGCAGCCCGGTGGTCGCGGCGACGGCGGCATGCTGCGGATCGCGGCCGGTGGCGAAGGCATTGGGATGCGGCTCGTCGATCAGATAGACGCGCGGCATGGGAAGTTTCGCGCGCTGGGCCAGTTCCGCGACGAGGCCGTAAAATTCCGGCGCGCTGGTCGCGTCGACCTCCCGCGCATGGTGCATCGACAGCACGATCCTGTCGGCGTTCCAGAAGGTGAAGAGGTTCATGCCCAATGCCACCAGCAGCGCGATCACCGCCCCGCCGCTGCCGCCCAGCGTATAGCCCAATGCCATGAACAGCGCCGTCAGGGCCGACAACAGCATCACCGTCTTCATGCCATTCACTTGCGTAAATCTCCTTGGCGGCCCAGATAGCGGCCTTACTCTGAATATGGGGCGCCCCTGAATATGGGGTGACGATGACGCCCCCGCAATCGAAAGGATGGATCGATGGGAACCTTCAACGGCAAGCGCCCGGCGCATGTGAAGCCGCCCGCGCATCTGTCGAAAAGCCCGCCGGTGCCGCAACCCGATCCGATCGACAATCCGTCGCGCCATGACGAGTTATTGAGCCCGGTTCGCTATGGCGACTGGGAACGCAAGGGAATCGCTATCGATTTTTGATCCGGCCGTTAAAGACGGTTAACGGCTCATCGCTGTTTGGGCACAGTTGGCGATGGCCTGTGCCGCTGCTGCGAGCGACCCGGCTCCACCCCCCTAGCCTTTTGCACTGCAATACGGGCAGGCTCTGTCCCGAGCGGAAAGCAAAATATACCGGGGCGCGGATGAAGTGAACGTGGTTGCTGAAATTGCGGTAAGATCAGTGTCGGATTATGCGCCAGAGGATGCGGCGCTTCTGTGTGCAGTGGGTCGTCTGGTCTGTGCCTGGACGATGCTGGAACAGAGCCTGGAGGCGAAGATCGCGATAATGCGGGAAGCCATGGGGGATGTGCGGACCGTGGGTGCCCGGACTCGTCCGGGCATGACGAAGCTGATGACCGAACTGCGAACCATGGTGGCGATGCGGGACCGGCGCAATGCCGGCGCATTGATGGAAATATCGGATATCGAGCGCGACATGCAGAGGATCGACCGGTTCCGGTCGCTCATCATCGGCGGCTTTCAGCAGCCCGCGCCCGGCGGCTTTACATGCCGCGATGCGCGGAATAACCAGACGCATGTCTCGCTTGAGCAACTCGAAGCGGAGATTGCTTCCCTCGAAAGGGTGGCACAGCGCCTGCTGGCCGTCTGAAACGGAGTAAGCCATCTTCCGTGCTTGATCTTTATGCGGCGGAGGGCGAAGCCTATCCGCGCGCCTAGCGAGAAAACAGGAGCCTCATGTCCTACAAACCGATTCGCAAAGCCGTTTTCCCTGTCGCAGGTCTCGGCACGCGCTTTCTTCCGGCGACCAAGTCGGTGCCCAAGGAACTGCTGCCGGTCGTCGACCGACCGCTGATCCAATATGCGGTGGATGAGGCGCGGGAGGCGGGGATCGAGCAGATGATCTTCGTCACCGGCCGCGGCAAGGGCGCGATCGAAGATTATTTCGACATGGCCTATGAGGCCGAAGCCACCCAGCGCGAGCGGGGCAAGGATCTGTCCTCGCTGGACGGTACGCGGCTGTTGCCGGGCAATGCGGTGTTCCTGCGCCAGCAGGAGCCGCTGGGTCTGGGCCATGCCATCTGGTGCGCCCGCGACATTGTGGGCGATGAGCCGTTCGCCATCCTGCTGCCTGACGAGTTCATGAAGGGTGCGCCGGGCCGTGGCTGCCTGAAGCAGATGGTTGAGGCTTATGACAAGGTCGGCGGCAATCTGGTCTGCGCCCTGGAAGTGCCGATGGCGGAGACGCCGAACTATGGCGTGATCGATCCGGGCAAGCGTGACGGAGCGCTCACTGAGGTGAAGGGGCTGGTCGAGAAGCCGGCACCGGGCACGGCGCCGTCGAACCTGATCCTGCCGGGGCGCTATATCCTTCAACCGGAGGTGATGAAGATCCTGGAGACGCAGGAAAAGGGCGCTGGCGGAGAGATTCAGCTTACCGACGCCATGGCTTCGATGATCGGGATGCAGCCTTTCCACGGCGTGACCTTCGATGGGCGGCGGTTCGATTGCGGGTCGAAGGCGGGTTATATCGAGGCGAACCTGGCGCTGGCGCTGGGGCGCGAGGATTTGGGCGAGCATATCCGCCGGTTCGCTCTGGCGGAACTGGGCGTCAGCGGGATTGCCGCCGCGGCCTGAGGGCGGTTTGCCTGTTTGCAGCCGGTCATTCGCGCGAAGGCGGGGATGGCCGGCTGGAGCAAGGGCAGGAATCCAGTCTCCGCGTCAGTTCCCTGTTTCGACCTTGCGAAAGGGAGTCCGATCGGTCAGCCAGAGCCGGTCCCGCTGCACACCCTGCCGCTCGGCCGCCAGGAAATCGGCGATCGCCCGGCGGAAACTGGCATTGGGGATGAAATGCGCTGAAAAGGTGGGCTCCGGCGCATAGCCGCGCGCCAGCTTGTGCCCGCCCTGGGCGCCCGCCTCCACCCGTTTCAGCCCGCGGGCGATGGCGATGTCGATCGCCTGATAATAGCATAGCTCGAAATGCAGATTGGGCACGTCCTCGGTGCAGCCCCAATAGCGCCCATAAAGCGTATCCGCGCCGATCAGGTTGAGCGCTCCCGCGATCGGTCGCCCCTGGCGCAACGCCAGCACCAGCAGCACCCGGTCGGCCATGCTCTCCCCCAGCATGGAGAAGAAGGCGCGGGTCAGATAGGGCCGCCCCCATTTGCGCGCCCCGGTATCCTGATAGAAGGTCCAGAATATATCCCAATGCGCCTCGGTCAGCGCCGCGCCGGTCAGGTGGACGATCTCCAGCCCCTCGACGGCGCGTTCGCGCTCCTTGCGGATATTCTTGCGCTTGGCGCTCGACAGGTCGGCCAGGAAGTCGTTGAAATCGCGATAGCCGCGATTGGTCCAATGGAACTGGCTGTCCTCCCGGATCAGCCAGCCCGCGGCCTCGAACAGCGCAACCTGCTCCGGCGCGATGAACGTCGCATGGGCGGAGGAGAGCTGATTCTGCTCCACCACCGCCTCGATCCCTGCGATCAGCGCCGGGGCGAGGCCTTCGTCGCGCAGCAGCAGCCTTGGCCCCGGCACCGGCGAAAAGGGCGCGGCGACCTGAATCTTGGGATAATATTGCCCGCCCGCCCGTTCCCATGCATCGGCCCAGCCATGGTCGAACACATATTCGCCCTGGCTGTGGGTCTTGCCATAAAGCGGCGCGGCGGCGGCGATCCGCCCGTCCGCTCCGTCGATCACCAAGGGCAAGGGCTGCCAGCCGCTATTGCCGCCGACGCTGCCCGAACGTTCCAGCGCGGCAAGGAAATCCCAGCTCATGAAGGGATTGGCATCTCCCGCGCAGGCATCCCACTGGTCGCGCGGCAATTCGGCCACGCCCTGGGCGAGGCGCGCCACGCATTCAGTCATGCGACCGCTCGAAGATGATCTGGTCGGCGTGCAGCGCAGCGCAGGCGCGCTCCTCCTCGCCGCGCACCGTCCATGTCAGCACGAGCATGCCCCGCCGGCGGGCATCGGTGGACAGGGACGAAGGCAGGTCGCGAATATCACAGGCAATAAAATCGGGTTTCGCGGTCCAAAGTGCAAGAGCGCGCGCGATTCTGCTGCGCTGGCCTCGCTTGCCCTGTTCGGTGACGACCAGCCCGCGCGCGACTGCGGGCCGGTGGCGCCGGAACCAGCTTATCGCCATGGGATTGAACGACATGACTGCCGCCAGGGTCTTGGGCCGCCGCGCCAGATCGTCGGCAACCGCTGCACAGATGGGGGCGACATGCCGCCCGTCCACCTTGATCTCGATAAGCAGCGGAACGTCCGTCCCGCACAGATCGAGCAAGGCTCGCAGGCGCGGAACGCTGCCGCCGTCGGGCAGCATCAGCCGGTCGATCGCCCCGGCGTCATGATCCGAAACCGTGCCCGCTTCGCCGGTCATGCGTTGCAACGCGGCGTCGTGGAAGACGATCGCAACGCCGTCGCGGCTGAGGCGCGCATCACATTCGATGCCGAAACCGCCGGCGATGGCGGCCGTGAAAGCCGCCATGCCGTTTTCGCTGACCCTGCCCCCGTGCAGCCCGCGATGGGCGAAGGGACGCGCGGTCAGGAAGGGGAAGGCGTCAGGCCGGGCGGACAAGGACGATCGCGTCGATCTCGACCACTGCACCGAGCGGCAGCACGGGCACGCCCACGGCGCTGCGAGCATGCTTTCCCGCGTCACCGAAAACCTCGACCATCAGTTCGGACGCGCCATTGGCGACCTTGGGCTGGTCGGTGAATTCGGGCGTGCTGCTGATGAAGGCGCCCAATTTCACGATTCGTTCGACCCGGTCCAGGCTGCCGAGCGCGGCCTTCATCTGCGCGATCAGGTTGAGGCCGCAGGCCCGCGCCGCTTTGACGCCGTAATCGAGGTCGCGGTCCTCGCCCAGGCGTCCCGTCATCAACTGGCCGTCGGACAGGGAAATCTGCCCGGAAATATGCAGCAGGCCGTTGGCTTCCACCGCCGCGACATAGGCAGCGACCGGCGCGGCGGCGGCGGGGAGGGTAATGCCCAGTTCGGTGAGGCGGGCTTCGATGCTCATGCGGATGCTCCTTGGATGGTTGGGAAAGAGTCGGGCGCCGGTCCTTCGGCCAGCCGGGCGGCGATCCAGGTTTCGGCGGCCGCCCAGTCGTCGATCCGGGCATGGGCCAGGGGCGCGGCGGCGACTTCGGCGGCGATCTCCGGCTCGCCCACCATATGCAGGCGCCAGACGCCGGGCGCATGATCCGCCACCGACCCATGATGTTCGGCCAGATCGTCGATGAACAGGGCGACGCTGGGTTGACGCTCCGCGACGATGGCCGCCAGCGGCCGCCCCTTGCCGCCCTGGTTCCAGTGAACCGGGAATGACAGACCGTGGGCCGCCAGTTGTTCCTCGCGCTGCCGGTGATGCCGCTGTGTGATATTGGTGAGCACCACGATGTCCGCGATTTGGCTCAGGCGGCCGATCGTCTCCACCGCGCCCGCGATCGGCGCTTGGCGATGCATTTCCGTATCGAAAAAGCCGATCAGCAATTCCCAGACCAGCGCGCGCTCCAGCGGCTTGCCGCTGTCCTTGTGACGCAGAGCCTCTGCAAAGCCGCGCTCGCGCATGTCGAAATGGACATTATGGCTTTCGTCCAGCCATTGCCGGAAGGGCACCACCATATGCAGCAGCACCTCGTCGCAATCGGTGATGATCAGTGGGCGGTTCATGCGGTGAGAGCCTCCTTCGCGGCGATCAGCGCCGTTGGCGTGCTGTCGATGCTCTCGGCACAGGCGATCAGGTCCGGCTCATGATCGGCCAGGAAAGCCAGCACCGCGCTCAATATCGCCGGATCGCCCACGCCTGCCCGTAGCGTATCGGCGTCCAGTCCAGTCAGGGCCAGCAGCCGGTCGGCACGGCGATCGTCCGCCAATGTCCAGGCCAGCGCCATCAGCGCCAGTACGGATGGCTCTCGAGCCTCGCTTGGACTATGTTGCTTGCCATGGTTAATGTCGGGACGCATGATTGATCTCAACGAAGGGCGGGCTTAGGGGGCGCGCTTCCAATATGTTTGCGGATTTCTCCAAACGCGGGTGACTGGTGGCAAAGCGCGTGCTCGTTGTCGAGGACAACGAACTTAATCTCAAACTTTTTTGCGACCTGTTGCGCGCACACGGGCATGAGGTGCTGCCGCTGCGCGACGGGCGCGACCTGCTGACGCAGGCGCGGGAGTTCCATCCCGACCTGGTGATCACCGACATCCACCTGCCGCATATCAGCGGCCTTGACCTCATCATCTCGCTGAAGCGGGACGCGCAACTATCCGCCGTGCCGATCATGGCGGTCACCGCCTATGCGGGCCATGGCGATGAGGATCGGATTCGCGGGGCAGGCGCGCAGGCCTATGTGTCCAAGCCGATTTCGGTGCTGCGCTTCGTCGAGCAGGTGAACGCGCTGCTTTAGGGCGTGTGGGCAGGGGTATAGGTCCGCAAACCGCCCATTTTCCCTCTGTCGCCACCCTGTCATATGGTTTTCATCGATCCGTCGCGCTTCCGCAGCCTTGCCGTCATCCGCCTCTGCCATGCCCCGTCCGCCAGGGCGCGGTGTCCAGCCGACAGCCCGAATTGTACATAGGGGTATCATCCATGTCTCATCTGACCGACGAGGCGCGCGCGGCCTTTCGCGATGCGCAGCCCAAGATCACTACGGGCGAAGACAGCCTGGAGTCGATCGTCGCCGCCAATCCGGCGCGCCGCACCATCCTGAAGAACGGCCTACTGGGCCTTTCCATGCTGCCGATGCTGGGCGCGCTCACGGCGTGCGGCGATGATGATGCTTCGGCCTCCCCCACGCCGACGCCGACCCCCCCCACACCGACACCGACTCCTGCGGCCAGCTATGCCATCAATTTCGCGTCGGTTGCGATCAACAGCAACGACACCGTCACCGTCCCTGCGGGTTACACCATTGACGTGCTGCTGAAGGCCGGCGATTCGGTCGAAACCGGCACCGCCTATGCGCCCGGCAGCTTCCCGAACAGCGCGACCCAGACCAACCTCTGGGCCGGCGGCAATCATGATGGCATGGAATTTTTCGAACTGTCGGGCGTCGATCCCAATGCGGGTGGTCTGCTGGCGATCAACCATGAGCTGCCGGACTATAACATCCTCTTTTCCAGCGGCACCTACACAGCCGCCACTGCCACCGCCGATCAGAAGGCGATCGCCCTGTCCGCCGTTGGCGTTTCCGTCGTGGAGATCGCCAAGGGCACGGACGGCAAGTTCGCGGTCAAAGCGGGTTCGCGCTTCAACAAGCGCTATACCGGCAACACCGATTATCGTGCCGGCGGTCCGGCCGCGGGCCTGCTCAGCTCGACCATAAGAGGCACGCTGAACAACTGCGCCTCGGGCCGTACGCCCTGGGGCACCTATTTGACCTGCGAGGAAACGACCAACAACTATATCGACACGACCCAGCCCAACAACAATTATGGCTGGGTGGTCGAGATCGACCCCTATCAGGAACTGGCCGCGCCGACGAAGCGCACCGCCATGGGCCGCTTCAGCCATGAGAATGTCGCCTATCTGAATGACGGCAACAACCGCGTCGCCTTCTACATGGGTGACGATTCGACGCCGGGCTGCATCTACAAATTCGTGCCCGACCGCGCCTATAGCACCAGCAACCGCGCATCGAACATCGATATGCTGGATTATGGCACGCTCTATGTCGCGCGCTTCAACGCCGACGGCACGGGTGAATGGCGCGCGCTGGTGCAGGGGCAGAACGGCCTTGTCGCCAATGCCTCCGATCCGGGCAATGTCAGCCAGTCGACCACGCCGCCGACCCCGACGACGGTCAGCTTCAACACCACCGCCGACGTCCTCATCAACACCCAGTCGGCCGCGCGCGTCGCGGGCGGCACGCTGATGGACCGCCCGGAATGGATCACGGTCGCGCCGAACCGCCAAGCGATCTTCGTGACCCTCACCAATAACAGCGGCCGCCGTGTCACCGACAATCCCAATCCGCGCACGACCAACCTGCATGGCCATATTCTGAAATTCCGCGAGAATGGCGATTCGCCGCTTGCCACCCGCTTCACCTGGGAAGTCTTCCTGCTGGCGGGCAATCCCAACCTTGCCGAAGCGAACCTCAAGGGGAATATCAGCGGCGATTATTTCTCCAGCCCCGATGGTCTGCGCATCGATCCGCAGGGCCGTCTGTGGGTGGAAACCGACCATAACCTCACCGGCAATGCGGGCACGCTGAACGGCGCGGCGGTCAACATGACGCAGGCCTTCGGCAATAATTCGATGTATCATGTCGACCAGACGAGCAAGGCGTCCAAGCGCTTCCTGGTCGGTCCTGCGGGCTGCGAGATCACCGGCATCGCTTACACGCCGGACCTCAAGAGCTTCTTCATCAACATCCAGCATCCGACCGGCAACTGGCCGGTCTCGGGGCAGCAGCCGCGCTCCTCGACCATTGTCGTCCGCCGCACGGATGGGCAGCCGGTCGGGAACTGAGGATTTGGCGCCGCATCGCCCCTGCTCTCCGGCGCAAGGAAGCCGTCCTTGCCTGCACCGCCCGATCGCGAGGAAGGCGATGCGCCGCCCTCGCTCTGAACCTCACAGGCAACAAGGAAAGGCCCGTTCCCTCAAGGGAACGGGCCTCTTCATTCGGGCGCCAGATTGTGGGATGTCGCATTTTCCGAGTCATCGACTGCGAACAGCCAATTTGAAAATGCTTCAGGCCGCAAACCCTGAAATCGTCAGGCGGCGTGAGCCGCCGTCAGATCACTTGATCTTGGCTTCCTTGAACTCGACATGCTTGCGCACGACGGGATCATATTTCCGGAAGCTCAGCTTCTCGGTCTTGGTGCGCGGATTCTTCTTGGTGACGTAGAAGAAGCCGGTGTCAGCCGAGCTGACGAGGCGAATCTTGACGGTTGCTGGCTTGGCCATGGCCTTAGTCCCTGGTCGTGAATATCGTGAAAAAGAAGAGCGGCCCCCAAATCTCTTGCGAGGAAGGGACCGCCCCGTTTCAGCGGTGCCCCATGAGGCAGATTCGGTTCCATGTCAAGGCGCGTGGTCTAACTCCTGCCGCCATGCTACACTTTACGCGGCCTTAACCGGCTCTGGTTCATGAAGGAGTCGGGGCTCAAGGACGAGGCCAGAGAACGGGGGGAGTCTTCTCCATGCGACATGATCCGATGTTGGCCATTCTTGTCGATCTGCTGGGGCGGGTCGACGGACTTGCGGGGGAACGGGGCCATGTGCCGGTGGCGCGGCTGCGTGACGAGATCGACCGGATTCGCCACATCGCGCGCGCCTTTCACCTCGATACGGTGGAATGCCTCGCGAGCACATTGCAATCGGCGCTGTCGTTGCAGGGGGCGGGGCCGGTGGTCATGTCCTATCTCGACCTGATGCGCGATGCGATCGCGGCGGAAATGCCGGAGGGGGATGTCATCCCGATGCCCGCGGTCGCCAAGCCCGTGTCGGCAACCGGCGCGCATCTGACCGCCTGAACCGAATCAAGACAGCCGCCGCATGGACGCATTGCTGATCGCCCTGCTCGGCTGCCTGTTGGGTGAGATTGGAGACAAGGGGCAGTTGCTCGCCCTGGCGCTGGCCATGCGTTTCCAGCGCGACGGCGCGGTGATCGCGGGGGTCGTCGCGGCCGCCATCGCCAATGCCGCCATCGGCGCGGCGGCGGGCGCCTTTCTGGCGCCGATGCTGGGGTCCGATGCCCGGCTGTTGTTCCTTTCGCTGGCGCTGATCTTCCTGGCTCTTGGCATGTTCTGGCCGACGAAGCAGCCCGATCCGCTGGCGGGCTGGCGGCTGGGGCCGTTTGTGACCACCGCGCTCGGCCTTTTCATCCTGGGCTTTGGCGACGGCGCGCAATTCCTGATCCTGGGCATAGCCGTGCGAACCGCCGATCCCTTTCTCGCCGCGACCGGGGGTGCCATCGGCATCATCGCCGCGACGATGCCCGTGATCCTATGGCGCGAGCAACTGTTCAAGATGCTCCCGCTACGCGCCATTCGCCGGGGCGGCGGGGGGCTGGTGCTACTCATCGGTCTGGCCGTGGCGGTATCGGCGCTGCATCTCGCCTGATCGAGCGTCTTCATCAGACTGACCGAAAATTCCGCCTTAAAATTCGTTGTTTGGCATGGCACCTTATCGGTGACAGTTCATTATATCTGCGAAACCAAGTCCCCTCAGCAGGAGCCAAGCATGACAGCCCCCGACCTCAAGACTCCGACGGATCTGCGCAGCAATGCGACCAAGTCGGTCGCGCAGGCGCTGAACGGCGTGCTCGCGGACAGCTATGCGCTGTATTTCAAGACCAAGAATTTCCACTGGCACGTATCCGGCCCGCATTTCCGCGATTATCATCTGATGTTCGACGAGCAGGCGACGCAGATTCTGGCCACCACCGATCTGATCGCGGAGCGGGTGCGCAAGACGGGCAACACCACGCTGCGCTCGATCGGTGACATTTCCCGCCACCAGTCGGTGGTGGATAATGATGCCGATTATGTCAGCCCCGGCGACATGCTGAACGAGCTGCGCGAGGACAATCTGAAGCTCGTCGAAGCGTTGCGCGCCGCCAAGGCAGCTGCGACTGAAGCGGGCGACAATGCGACCGAAGGCATTATCGACGACTGGACCGATCAGGCGGAAGAACGGGCCTGGTTCCTCTTCGAAGCCGGGCGCAACGCCTGACTGAATGCAAGAAGCCCTCCAGCCGAAACTGGAGGGCTTCTTCCTTGTTTGAGGGGGGCTTACTCGTCCGCGATGACCTCAATCGCCAGAATCGTGAGCGCACCCGGCTTGCCGCCAAAGTCGACGGTTTCGCCTTCCTCGGCATCCATCATCGCGCGGGCGAGCGGCGCCGAAAAAGCGATGCGCCCTTTCGTCGGTTCGGCCTCGTCGTCACCGACGATGTCGATCCGCTTCTCCTTGCCGCCCAGCCGGTAGGCCACACGGCTGCCGAAGGCGACAGCCTCCCCATCCGGCACCGGCCGCAATTCCGCCGTCGCCAGCCGTGTCCGCCAGTAACGCAGCTCGCGCTTCAGCTTCTTGGCGTCCTCCTCGGCCATGGCCTCGGTTTCGACCGCCTCCAGCGCTTCCACCTTCTCCCGCGTCAACCGCAGGCCGCGCGCCGTCACCCAATTGGGGCCGGGCGGTAACGGAATTTCGAAAGTGGGTTCCAGATGCTCCTCGTCACTCTCGCGACGAAAGGCGACACTCATTGCACTCTCCTGTCAAAACGCTCACTCGCGCTGACACGAGGTCGAAACTGCCGATCTTCTTTTCAAGGGAAGGCCCGGGGCTTCGACATCGCGGAAGCCCGAACGAGCAGGGCTTCTAATCTTCGTCGAACAGTCCGGCGAGCTGCTCCACCATGGTCCCGCCGAGCTGTTCGGCATCCATGATGGTCACCGCGCGGCGATAATAGCGCGTGACGTCATGGCCGATGCCGATGGCGACGAGCTGCACGGGCGAGCGGTTCTCGATCCACTCGATCACCTGACGCAAATGCCGCTCCAGATAGGTGCCGCTGTTGACCGACAGGGTGGAATCGTCGACCGGCGCGCCGTCCGAGATCACCATCAATATGCGGCGCTCCTCATTGCGCGCGATCAGGCGGCTGTGCGCCCAGAGCAGCGCCTCGCCGTCGATATTCTCCTTGAGCAGCCCCTCGCGCATCATCAGGCCCAGACTCTTGCGCGCCCGGCGCCAGGGTTCGTCGGCCTTCTTGTAGACGATGTGCCGCAGGTCGTTCAAACGCCCCGGCATCGGCGGACGCCCGGCGGCGAGCCAGTCCTCGCGGCTCTGCCCGCCCTTCCAGGCGCGGGTAGTGAAGCCCAGAATCTCGGTCTTCACCCCGCAACGTTCCAGGGTGCGTGCCATGATGTCGGCGCTGATCGCCGCGATGGAGATCGGCCGCCCGCGCATCGATCCGCTATTGTCGATCAGCAGCGTCACGACGGTATCGCGGAACTCGGTATCTCGCTCGATCTTGTAGCTCAATGAGCGCGTCGGATCGATCACGATCCGCGCCAGCCGCGCCGCGTCGAGCAGGCCTTCTTCCTGATCGAAGTCCCACGACCGCGACTGTTGCGCCATCAGCCGCCGCTGGAGCCGGTTGGCAAGCTTCGTCACCGCGCCCTGCAAGCTCACCAACTGCTGGTCGAGGAAGCCGCGCAACCGCAGCAATTCATCCTCGTCGCACAGATCCTCGGCGGTCACGACCTCATCATGAAGCTGCGTATAGGGCTTGTAGTCGAAGCCCGGCGGCAGGTCCGACATCGGCCGGTTCGGGCGGACCGGCATCATGCCTTCCTCGCCCATATCGTCCGCGCCTTCCTCGCTGTCGGCGTCGAACTCGTCGCTATATTCGGTCTCGCCGTCCTCGGTGTCGCCGCCCTGGTCCTCGGCCCGCGCCTCGGCAAAGGCGTCGCTGTCGCCGGCCTGATCCTCGCCGCTGTCGCCCTCTTCCTGTTGCTGCTCCTCGTCCTCGCCCTCTTCCTGGGCTTCCGAATCGTCGGTTTCAGGCGGCGTATCCGCGTCGATGAGCTGGAGATGCTCCAGCATGGCCGAGGTCAGCTTCTGAAAGGCCCGCTGATTGTCGATCGCCATGGCAAGCGCGTCGAGATCGGCCCCGGCCTTGTCCTCGATCCACTGGTCGACCATCGCCAGACCCGGCAGCACATCCTTGGGCGCGGCCTGTCCGGTCAGCCGTTCGCGCACCTTGAGCGCCAGCGCCGTCGACAAGGGCACCTCATCGGCGGAGCGCGCCCGGCGGATCGGATCGGACTTCAATTTCAGGTCGAGCGCATGGTTGAGGTTCGCCCGCACCCCCTCCATCGCCCGCGAACCGATCGCCTCGACCCGCGCCTGTTCGACCGCGTCATAGACCGCCCGCGCCGTCGCATCAGCCGGTGCGGCAGCATTGTGGATCTTCGCATTATGGTGCCGCAATTTCAGCGCATTGGCGTCCGCAAAGCCGCGCGCCAGCGCCACCTGTTCGGCGGGCAGGTTGCGTCCCGGCATCGGCACCTTGATCGCCTTGCCCGCCATATGCGGGGTGTCGGCGGTGAAGTTCACCTCCACCTCCGCGTCGCGCGCGATCGAACGCGCCGCGCCCGACAGCACGTCCTTGAAGGCATCGAGGGGCGAACGGTCGGCCATCAGTCCAGCAACATCCCGCGCATGGCGTCCCGCGCCGTGGCGTCCACGCCCAGCACGTCGTTCAGATAGCCGTCCACGCCGCCATGCTTTTCATCCAGCGTCGCGAACAACGTATCCAGATAGACGGCTTCGGCCTGCAACAAGGGTTCGAGCATATCGGTCTTCGTCAACCGCATCCGCGCCACCAGCGTGTTGCGCTGCGCCAGCAGCCAGTCCCAATCTGCATGGGCATTGGTCGCCAGATAATCCGCGACGATCGTCTGGCGCGGCACGCCCAGCGCCGCCAGGATCAGCGCTGCGCCGACCCCAGTGCGGTCCTTGCCCGCCGAACAGTTGATCAGCAGCGGCACGCGACCGTCCACGATCCGCGCGAACATGGCGCAGTAGGATTCGGCATGGTCCACCGGGATGACGCGATAAAGCGCGATCATCGTCTGCCGCATATCGTCCGCCGTCGCGCCGTCGCGCTTCAGCATCTCGCCCAGCAGGCCGCTGCTTTCCGTATAATCGCGGCAGAAATAATCGACCTCCGCCCCGTGCCAGCGCGTAGGTTCGGCCGTCCGTTCGTTGCCGCGGCGAAAATCGCAGATCGCCCTGATGCCGAGCGAACGGAGATGGTCCGCATCCCCATCCGTCAGCAGCGCCATCGTCCCCGACCGATAGAGCATGCCGCGCTTCACGCAGCGTCCGTCGGCGGTCGCATAGCCGCCGAAGTCGCGCAGGTTGAACGCGTTCTCCAAGGGCAGGCGGCCTTCCTCCGGTGTCAGGGCGAAAGTCTCGCTCATGGCCGCTCGCCCTCCCCGACATAGGGCACGGCGATGGTTTCGATCTGCGTCTCGACCTCGCTCATCAGCTTGTGCACCGGGCATTTCGCGGCCACGGCGATCAGCTTGTCGTGCTGCTCCTCACTCAACGGACCGGAGAGCGCGATGCGCGTCGTCAGCTTGTAGATGCCCTGCCGCTCCTGGCTCGCATCCCGAACCACGCCGACATGGATGCCCTCGACCGGAATGCCGTTGCGCTGCGCATACCAGAGCATGGTCATCGCCTTGCACGCGCCCAAGGCCGAATCGTAAAGATCATGCGGGTCCGGCCCGGCATCATGGCCGTCCGGCGCCGTCATATCGAC
Source organism: Sphingobium sp. TB-6 (assembly GCF_012927365.1). NCBI lineage: Bacteria > Pseudomonadati > Pseudomonadota > Alphaproteobacteria > Sphingomonadales > Sphingobiaceae > Sphingobium > Sphingobium sp. TB-6. The sequence continues at coordinate 19,527 of NZ_JABBGL010000025.1, forward strand.
GGTCAGTTCATGGCCGCGAATGCTGATCCGATGAGCCGTATCCTCGGGCGAAATCCGTTCGACGACAATCATGGCGCTCAGGCCGCCCGGTGGGCGACGCTTTCGGGCAGATCCTTGCCGAAGACGCGCTGATAATATTCGGCCACCAGCGGCCGCTCTGCCTCATCGCATTTGTTGAGGAAGCTCAGGCGGAAGGCGAAGCCGATATTCTTGAAGATCAGCGCATTCTGCGCCCAGCTTATCACGGTGCGCGGCGACATCACGGTCGAGATATCGCCGTTGATGAAGCCCTGGCGGGTCAACTCCGCCACCTTGATCATATTCTCGACTTCCTTGCGGCCGCCTTCATGGTCGTACTCGCCGGACTTGGCGAGCACCACCTGCGCCTCGGTCGCGGCGGGCAGATAGTTCAGCGCCACCACCAGGTTCCAGCGGTCCATCTGGCCCTGGTTGATCTGCTGCGTGCCGTGATAAAGGCCGGTCGTGTCGCCCAAACCCACGGTATTGGCGGTCGCGAACAGACGGAACCAGGGATTGGGCCGGATCACCCGATTCTGGTCGAGCAAAGTCATCTTGCCGTCTGTTTCCAGCACGCGCTGGATCACGAACATCACGTCCGGGCGGCCCGCATCATATTCGTCGAACACCAAAGCGACCGGCCGCTGCAACGCCCAAGGGAGCAGGCCTTCGCGGAATTCCGTCACCTGCTGCCCGTCCTTCAGGACGATGGCGTCGCGCCCGACCAGGTCGATGCGGCTGATATGCGCGTCCAGGTTGATGCGGATGCACGGCCAGCGCAGGCGCGCCGCGACCTGCTCGATATGGCTCGACTTGCCGGTGCCGTGATAGCCCTGCACCATCACGCGGCGGTTATAGGCAAAGCCCGCCAGGATCGCGAGCGTGGTGTCCGGGTCGAACACATAGGCGGGGTCAAGGTCGGGCACCCGCTCATCGGCTTCCGAAAAGGCCGGGATCTTCATGTCGACATCGATGCCGAACACGTCGCGCGCATCGACTTCGCGGTCGGGCGAGGCCAACAGCGTTTCGGCGCGGGTATCGGGCTGGACGTTCGGGATGTCGGTCATCTTCTAATCTCTTTGAACGGTCTGGTCGGCACTGCCCTAACCATCAGGGACAGGCATGTCGATAGAGTGGGGCCTTAAGCGGCAAGGATCAAGCAGCCCATTCGGCCAAATTGGCCTCCTGCCCGATCAGCGCCAGTCCATGCGCGATAGAGGTCAGTTCGTCGCCGGTCGCAATATGGTCTTTCCCGAAGCGCCTGTCGAATATCCGCCGGATCGCCGGGATCAGCGAAGTCCCGCCCGTCAGGAACACCCGGTCGATGGCATCGGGCGCTACGCCCGCCTTGGCGAGCGCCTTGTCCACCGTCGCCTCGATCCGGGCGATGTCGGGCGCGATCCAGCCTTCGAAATCGGCGCGTGTCACTTCCGCCTCGATGGCAAGCCCGCCGCCTTCGAAGCGGAAAATAGCGCTCTCAGCCTCTGACAGCCGCCGTTTCAATGACCCCACCGCATCATAGAGCGGATAGCCCAATTCCTTCTCGATCACCGTGATCATCCGTCCGATAGCGTCGGGATCATGGGCCGCCTTCTGCAAGCGCGCCAGTTCATCCATGGTCCGCCGGTTGCGCATCAGCGCCAGTCGCGACCAGTCGGCAAAATCGGCAAAATAGCTGCGCGGAATCTCCAGCTCCTTGCCGAAGCTCTGGTAGCTTCCGCCCTTGCCCAGCATCGGCAGCACCAGATGATCGACGATCCGATAGTCGAAGCGATCCCCGGCAAGGCCGATGCCCGCCGATCCGAGCGGCACGCAACGCCGCGCCGCCCCCGGCGCCTCGACCCGCACGATCGAAAAGTCGCTGGTGCCACCGCCAAAGTCCGCGACGAGGATGGTCGCCGCCTCGGTCAGCCGGCTAGCATAGCTGAACGCGGCCCCCAGCGGTTCATAGACATAATGAAGCTCGTCCCCGAACCCCGCAAACATGGCGTCATAGCGCCGCCGTGCCAGCCCTTCATCGGGCCGCGACCCGGCATATTCGACCGGCCGCCCGATGACGATCCGCTCCGGCCGCCGGTCCAGCGTCCCGCCGGCATGGCCGACCATGCGCGACAGGAACAACTGCCCCAGTTCCTCGAATCGGAAGCGCTTTTCGAACACGTTGGCGCTTTCGAAGACCGGGCTGGCCGCCACTGACTTGAAGCTTTGCAGGAAGCGGCTGTCTTCCGGAAATTCCAGATATTCCGCGATCGCCCATGGGCCTGCCTCATGCGCCATGCCGCCCTTCGCATCGCTGTCGTGCCAGAAGCAGAGCGCGGAGCGGAATACCGGCCCGGTCGCCTGGGCACCGGAAAACTCGACCAGTTCCGACCCGCTGCCATTGGCGAGTGCGGCCACGCTGTTGGTCGTGCCGAAATCAAGGCCCAGGGCGCGGGGCATCGTCATACTGGTCTCCGGGGAAGGGGCGGCGCCTATGACAGCGGCAGCGGCCGGGAGCAAGCCCGGACTCTATAATGGGAAATTAAGCGCCCGTTCGCTACCGCAGCATCATGGAAATGGCGATCCTCTCTCTTCTTATCTTGCTGCTGAATGGTTGGACGATGCTGCGCTTCTGGCAGGACAAGGCTGCCGCGGTCGTGGGCCGCCGCCGCATTCCGGAAAAAGACCTGCTCGGCCTGGCGCTGATCGGCGGCTCGCCCGGTGCCCTGCTTGCGCGCCACATCTTCCGTCACAAGACGCGAAAGCAGCCCTTTTCAACCCTGTTGCTGCTCATCGTCGCTGTGCAAATGGGCACCGGCATCGGCTGGCTCCTGCTCTGACCGATCATGCGAAAGCCTCAGCCTTGCGCAAAAGCTGATAGGCCTCGATCACCCCCTGCAGCAACGCCTCATGGCTTCGATCCCCGCCATTATGGTCGGGGTGAAAGCGCCGCAGCAATTCCGTATAGCGCTGCCGCAAGGCTCTGCGGTCCGCATCGATCGTCAGCCCCATGACGTCCAGCGCCCGGCGGTCTTCCTTCGACAGGAATTTCCCGTCTTGCCGCATCTTGTTGTTGGCCCGCGCCTTCGCCACGCGCTCCTTGAACTTGGCGCCGATGGCATCCAGCGGGTCCTGAAAATCCGACCATTTGGGCGGGGGGCTGGCGGCGTTGGTGGAAAAGGCCCGAGTCTCCCGCTCCCACCCCGCATAGGGGCGTTGAGCCGCGTTGATTTCCTCCGGGCTCATGCCGGTGAAGAAATTATAGCCCTGGTTGAATTCCCGCACATGCTCCAGGCACAGCCAGCGCCAGCGCGGGCCTTCATGATGGGCACTGGCATGGCTCGACCCGCTTCCCTCCAGCGGCGGCGCACGGAATTCGCCCGGCTCGCGACAGCCGGGAACCGCGCAGGGGCGGTCGCTTTCCACGCGGCCATGGAAACGGTTGAAACGCCGGTTCGAGAAGGGATCGCTAGCCAAGATTGTCCTGATGCAACTACGGGCAAAGAGCCTATATAGGGGCGATGACCGAGATTCTAAAAGGCCCAGTCGCCACCGAAATCGAAGCCCGCCTGCAGGCCGCCCTCAGCCCCGAACAGCTCGCCGTGATCGACGACAGCGAAAAGCATCGCGGCCATGCCGGCCATGACGGATCGGGCGAAAGCCACTTCACCGTGGAGATCGTCTCCGACCGCTTCACCGGCCAGAATCGGGTCGCCCGGCAGCGCCTGGTCAACGCCGCGCTGGCCGACCTGTTACGCGACAAGGTCCATGCCCTCGCGATCAAGGCCCGCGCTCCCGGCGAATGACACTTTGAGCCGTCTCAGGCGTTGTGCCGCCGTCCAAGGAGGCGCGGCGCACGGACTATGATTTCCGGTATTGGTCCACCATCCCCGGCCGGGGCGAATTCGTGCGGCTGATCGCCGGGCTGCGCTATGCTTTCCCGCTGCGCATGGCGACGCTGATGCCCTCCTTCCCGCGTCTTGCCGAACTGCAAGAGCGGGTTGCGGCGCTCCCCGAATTGCAGGACTATCTGGGCAGCGACCGGCACCTGCCGTTCACCAATGAAGACGTCTTCCGCCACTACCCTGAACTGGACGCAGCATGACCCTGACCGACCCGATCATCCAGACCATCACCCCCACCACCCATGATCTGGGCGACTTTCGGGTCCATCGCTCCTTGCCCGCCAAGGGGCGCACCATGGTCGGCCCGTTCATCTTCTTCGATCAGGCCGGGCCCGCCCGCATCGCGCCGGGGCAGGGGGTGGACGTGCGCCCGCACCCGCATATCAACCTCGCCACCGTCACCTATATGTATGAGGGCAGCTTCCTCCATCGCGACTCCCTGGGCACGGAGCAGTTGATCGAGCCGGGCGCGGTGAACCTGATGACGGCGGGCAAGGGCATCGTCCATAGCGAGCGCTCGCCGGACGAGGACCGCGCCAAGCTCTCCAAACTCTCCGCCATCCAGACCTGGCTCGCGTTGCCCGACCGCCATGAGGAAATGGACCCCGCCTTCGAACATGTCAGCGAAGGCGGCCTGCCCATTATCGATGGCGGCCATGCGAGGGCGCGCGTGATCATGGGCAGCCTCTGGGGCCAGACGTCGCCCGTCACCACCTATGCGAACACCATCTATGCCGACATTCAGCTTTCTCCCGGCGGCTCGGTCCCCATCGACGCGGATGCGGAGGAACGGGCGATCTATGTCTCCGGCGGCGACGCGGCGCTGGACGGCGTGATGCTCCAGCCCCAGACGCTCTACGTCCTGCGCCCCGGCATCCGCGCGACTTTGATGAGCGTCGACGGCGGCCGTGTCATGCTTTGCGGCGGCGAGGCATTCCTGACGCCGCGCCATGTCTGGTGGAATTTCGTGTCCTCGACCCAGGAACGGCTGATGCAGGCCCGCGACGATTGGGAAGCCATGCGCTTTCCCCTGATTCCCGGCGACGATCAGGAATTCATCCCGATTCCCCAGGGGCGGCCGAAAACGATCAGCTATCCCTGATTTTCAGACCGTCATCACTGCACGAAGGTCAGCGACAGATTCTCGGCATTTTTTGGAATGTCGATCCGGCTTTCATTGATCGACGCTTCCTCGCCCGGCTTCAGGTTCGTCCGGTCGGCCTTGGTCGTCCAACTGAACACCAGCCGGTTCTGCCGGTCGCGCAATTGCACCAGCACCGGGGGCACCGGCAGCGTCTGCTTCCCACTGTTCACGATCCGCGCGCCAAAGGCGAAATATTCCTCCCCGGTGGGCAATTTACGCCGCTCGGCGGGTTTTGAGAGATAGAAAAGCAGGTCAGGATCGCCCTCTTCGGGCACCAACCCCAAATTGATCGCCCAGCTCGGCGTGCCGAAATACCAGAGCGCTCCGCCAGCGGCCCCCACCGCGAGGCAGAAGAGCAACGCGGCATAGGTCCAGATTTTCAGCCGGTTGCGACGCGGTTTTACCGGCGCTGGTTCGGCTTCCCCCCAATCGTTCCGCGCATCCGCTTCGGCGCGCCCGTAAATATCGTCGAACCGATAGTCAGCCTTGGCGCTGACGGGTGTCTCGGCCGGGGCGGAAACCGGTTCCACTTCCTCCGGTTCGACCGGCGGGGCGACAGCCTCCTCAACGGGTGGAGGAGGGGGAGGAGCAGGCGGTGGTGGCGGTGGCGCGGCCACTTCGGGCGCGCCGGCCGTCATCAGCGCTTCCTCGCGGGGCGCGAGCGCAGCCCCTTCCTGGAACCAGCTATGTTTGCAGGCGGCGCAGCGAACCTGGCGGCCGTTCGGGCCGACGGCGCTGTCCGGCACGATATAGCGCGTGGCGCAGTTGGGACACACCAGGATCATGACGCTTCATAGGCATGAGTTGGATTCGAGGGCAAGCGGCTTCAAACATGGCAACCGATCCGGGCGCGACTCGCGGAGTCAGGCCGACAAGACTTTACGGCCGCCCGTCCGCTGTGCCATGGCTAAGCGCTCGGGGAAGCAGGGAGCGCGCAGGCGCTGAAATTGACGCATGTCGGCCATCGTCCAGTTCGAAAATGTCGGCCTGCGCTATGGTCTGGATAGCGAGACGCTGTCCGACGTCAGTTTTTCGCTCGCCAGTGGCGGCTTCTATTTCCTGACCGGCGCGTCGGGCGCGGGCAAGACCTCGCTGTTGAAGCTCCTCTACCTTGCCCAGCGGCCCAGTCGCGGCGTCATCCGCTTGTTCGGGGAGGATGTGGTGACGCTGCCCCGCAAGCGCCTGCCCGGATTCCGCCGCCGTATCGGCGTGGTGTTCCAGGATTTCCGGCTGGTTCCGCATCTGTCGGTTTATGACAATATCGCCCTGCCGCTGCGCGTCGCGGGCCTGGCGGAGGGCGAGATCGACGCCCCGGTCAGCGAAATGCTGAACTGGGTCGGCCTTGGCGATCGCGGTCAGGCGCGCCCCGCTACCCTGTCGGGCGGGGAACAGCAGCGTGTCGCCATCGCTCGCGCAGTGATCGGCCGCCCGGAAATATTGGTCGCGGACGAACCGACCGGCAACGTCGACGCCGATATGGCCCGTCGCCTGCTGACCTTGTTCGAGGCGCTCAATCGCCTCGGCACCACCATCGTCGTCGCCACCCACGATCTGCCATTGATCGCGCAGGTGGGGAGCGCGCAGATGATGAAGCTGGACAAGGGCCGCCTGTCGGACCCCACTGGATCGCTGCGCTACCCGCCCCGGCCGCAGGTGAACGGCTGATGGCCTCCCCCCACGGCATGGGCGACCGTCGCGCCGCCGCCGCCGCGCGCCACCGGCTGCTGCCGGAGGGCAGGGTGGCAGGACCGATGCCGTGGATCATCGCGATCATGATGTTCCTGACCGTGCTGTCGGCCGCCGCCGGGCTGGGCCTGGGCGCGGCGGTGAAGGCCATGGGCGCGGACCTTGCCGGACGCGCCACGGTGCAGATCGTCGAGGCCAATGCGCAGCAGCGCGACCGTCTGAGCGCCAGCGTGGCTGACATACTGCGCAAAGTCAGCATAGTCCGCGCCGTCCATCCGGTCGCGGCCTCAACCCTTGCCGATCAAATCCGCCCCTGGCTGGGGCAGGATGCGGCGAGCGGCGACCTGCCGATCCCGGCGCTGATCGACATCGAACTGACGCCCGGCCAGACGGACGCGAAGGTCGACCGCCTCCGCCGCCAGCTCAGCGCCGTCTCGCCAAAAATCCGCATCGAGCCCCATGCCGCCTTTCTGGCGCCTTTGGCCGGCCTGCTTTCGGCCCTCGGCTGGCTGGCGGCGGGAATCGTGCTGCTGATGACGCTGGCGACCGGGTCGGTGGTGGTGCTGGCCGCCCGCGCCGCGCATGACAGCCATCGCGGTACCATCGACGTGCTGCACCTGATGGGCGCGACCGATGTGCAGATCGCCCGGCTGTTCCAGCGCCGGATCGGCCTGGATGCGCTGTTCGGCGGCGCGCTCGGCTTTACCGTCGCGTTGCTGGTGATCGTGTTGCTGGGCGTGCGGCTGCTGGCGACCGGCTCCGAATTGTTGAGCGCCATCCATCTGCCATGGACAAGCTGGGCGCTCCTTGCCGCCATTCCGATCGGCTGCGTGCTGCTGGCGACGATCGCCGCGCGCTGGACGGTGCTGCGATCGCTGGGGCGGCTGCTATGATCGTCCGCTTCATCGCCGTCATGCTGCTGGGATGGATGCTGGGCTTCGCCTGGTTCGCGATTTTCCTGCCGCAACCGCTGGACGGGCGACAGACAGACGCCATCGTCGTGCTGACGGGCGGGGCGGGGCGCATCGATCGCGGCCTTTCCCTGCTTCAGGACGGCGCGGCCAAGCGGATGCTGATCTCCGGCGTCGACCGATCGGTTCGCCCGGTCGAGCTGGCCGCGCAATATAAGGCGCCCGAACGGCTTTTCACCTGCTGCATCACCCTGGGGCGCGAAGCCATCGACACCCGCTCCAACGCCATCGAAACCGCGCATTGGCTGGAACGGCGCGACTTCAAGACGGTGCGCCTCATCACCACCGACTGGCATATGCGCCGCTCCGCTCTCGAACTGCGTCAGGCCTTGCCGGGCCGGGTCACGCTGGTCTACGACGCCGTGCCCAGTCGCCCCAGCCTCACCATGCTGGCGCGGGAATATAATAAATATCTGCTGCGCCGGGCTGCGGCGTTGATTGGTATCTGACGGTTTTTGCGATGTTCACCGCGCTGCGATCCCTGGCCTTCATGCTGGTTTTCTATGTCGGCTCGCTGCTGTTCGTGCTGGCGGCGATGGCGAGCAATCTGGTCGCGCCCCGATCGATCCCGGCGGTCGCCACCCACTGGAGCCGCTTCCATCGACGCTGCGCGCGCTGGCTGCTCGGGCAGAAGGTGCGAGTGGAAGGAACGCTGGAAAACGGCCCCTATCTCTATATCCTCAAGCATGAATCGATGTTCGAGACGATCGACCTGCTCTGTCTGCTGGATCGTCCGGCGATCGCCGCCAAGCGCGAATTGTTCGATATCCCGCTCTGGGGCGGCATCGCCCGCCGCTACGGTCTGATCCCGATCGAACGCACCGCCGGAGCCAGCGCCCTGCGCGCCCTGCGCACCGCCGCCAGGGCCACGACGGCGCAAGGCCGCGCCGTCTGCCTCTTTCCCGAAGGCACCCGCGTCCCCCATGGCGAAAGCCCACCTTTGCGCGCTGGGTTCGCGGGCCTTTATGCGCTGCTGGGCCTGCCGGTGGTGCCGATCGCGGTCGACAGCGGCCGCGTCTCCCCTCGCGGCAAGTTCATGAAGCGCCCGGGCACCATCACCTACAAGGTCGGTGAGATCGTTCCGCCCGGCCTGGATCGCCGTGAAGCCGAAGCCCGCGTCCATGCGGCGATCAATGCGTTGAACGCCTCAGTGTGAACGCCCGAAATCGGGCTTGGGATCGTCCTGCCCCTGTTCGATGATCGACCGCCGGATCGCCCGCGTTCGGGTGAACAGGTTGAACAGCGCATCCCCGTCATTCCAGCGGATCGCCCGCTGCAACGCCGACAGATCCTCGGAAAAGCGCTGGAGCATCTCCAGCACCGCATCCTTGTTCGCCAGGAACACGTCGCGCCACATGGTGGGATCGGACGCCGCGATGCGAGTGAAGTCGCGGAAGCCACCGGCGGAATATTTGATCACCTCCGACTGGGTCACATCCTCCAGATCGCTCGCTGTGCCGACGATGGTATAGGCGATGAGGTGCGGCAAATGGCTCGTCACCGCCAGCACCAGATCATGATGCGCCGGATCCATCATCTCGACATCGGCGCCCACGCGCCGCCACAGCTCGGCCACGCGCTCGACCGCCGCCGGATCGGCGTCGGCGGGCGGCGTCACGATGCACCAGCGTCCTTGGAACAGCGAGGCGAAGCCCGCCTCCGGCCCGCTATTCTCCGTCCCCGCGACAGGATGCGCCGGAATGATGGTCTGCCCTGGCAGCGCGGCGCTCAATTGCGCCAGCACGTCGCCCTTGCACGATCCCACATCGCTGACGATCGCCTCGGCCGGCAGATCGGCGGCAATCTCCGCCGCCGCCGCGGCCATCGCCCGCACCGGCACGCACAGCACGACCAGATCGGCATCCGTCACCGAAGCGCCCGCCGTATCGGTCACATCGTCGCACAGGTCGATGGCCCGCGCGATCTCCCGCACCTGCGCGTCGGCATCATAGCCGGTCACCCGCACGGTCGGCATCGTCTCGCGGATCGCCCGCGCCAGCGAGGAACCGATCAGGCCCAACCCGATGATGGTGACGCGGGCGAAGGGCAGCATCAGGCCGTTTCCGCCATGGCGCGCAGCTTGGCCGCGACCTTACGCACCTGTTCCTCGGTGCCGATGGTGATACGCAGGCCGTTGGGCAAGCCCTGCCCCGGCAGCCAGCGGGTCGCGAAACCTTCGTCCCACAGCCCCTTCATCGCGGCTTCGGCGGTCAGCTTGCCGTCGAACAGGATGAGAAGGAAGTTCGCCTTGCTCGGCACAGCGCGCAGCCCGTGATTGGACAGCGAAGCCACCTCCGCCGCCAGCCATTCGCGCCACTCACGGTTATGCCCCCGGCTCGCCTCGACCCAGGCAGAATCCTTCACCGCCGCAATCGCCGCAGCCTGCCCTGCGGTGGTCACATTGAACGGCGCACGGATGCGATGCAGCACGTCGATCACCTCGGCACTGGCATAGCCCCAGCCGATCCGCTCCGCCGCGAGCCCGTAAATCTTGGAAAAGGTCCGCGTCACGAACACATTGGCCGCATTCTTCGCCAGCTCCAGCCCGCCATCATCCTCGTCGGCGTCCAGATATTCGGCATAGGCCTGATCCAGCACGAACAATATGTCCGGCCGCAGCCCCGCATGCAGCCGGGCGATTTCCTCCCGCGACGTCATGGTGCCGGTCGGATTATTGGGGTTGGCGAGGAAGACCAGCTTGGTCTTCTCCGTCACTGCCGCCAGCAGTGCGTCCACATCGGTCGCATAGTCGGCATCCGGCGCGATCACCGGCGTGGCACCCACCCGGCGCGCGGCGATGTCATAGACCGAAAAGCCGTAGCGGACGTAGAGAACCTCATCCCCCGGTCCGGCATAGGCGCTCGCCGCGATGTGCAGCAGCTCGTCTGACCCGGTGCCATAGATCACCCGCGCCGGGTCCAGCCCATGCGCCGCCGCGATCGCCTCGCGCAGCTTGGCCGCGCCGGGATCGGGATAGGTGGCCAGGTCCGCCGTCGCCGCCACCAGAGCGGCTCGCGCCGCCTCCCCGGTGCCCAGCGGATTTTCATTGGCGGACAGCTTCACCAGTTGGCGGCCGTCATCGGCGGCCGACTTGCCCGGCACATAGGGCGAAATGCCGAGGATCCAGTCTTTGGGGGCAGGTTTAGTCATGCGCCGCGCTTTAGCGGCTTCTTGGCCAAAGGCAAAGGCTCACACGACAGGCGTCAGCAAAGGCTCACCCGCTGCCCAGGCGTCGAGATTGGCGAGCACCAGATCGGCCATCGCCTTGCGCGTCTCGACCGTCGCGCTGCCCTGATGGGGTTGCAGCACCACATGATCCATGGCGAATAGGGCTTCGGGCACATGCGGCTCATTTGCGAACACGTCCAGGCCCGCGCCCCCGATCCGTCTTTCCGCCAGCGCCGCCACCAGCGCCTCTTCATCGATCACGCTGCCCCGGCTGATGTTGATGATGACGCCATCCGGTCCTAGCGCATCCAGCATCGCCGCATCGACCAGCCTGCGCGCTTCCGGTCCGCCCGATGTTGCCACGATGACGACATCGCTCTGGCGCGCAAAATCGAGCGGATCGGCGATGTAGCGATAGGCGCCGTCCGCTGCGGGCCGCCGGTTATGATAGAGGATCTCGCCCGCCACCGGTTCCAGCCGCCGGGCAATGGCGCGCCCGATCCGGCCCAGTCCCAATATGCCGATCCGCTTGCCCGTCACGCGGCCACTCAGCGCCGGTTTCGCCCCCCGGGCCCAGTCCCCCGCGCGCACCTGTCGGTCATTGGCCGCAATATTGCGCACCGTCGCATAGAGCAGGCCCACCGCCAGATCGGCAACGTCATCGGTCAGCACGTCCGGCGTGTTGGTGACGCGGATGCCCCTGGACCGCGCATGATCGACATCGACCTTGTCATAGCCCACGGAAAACAGCCCGATCATCTCCAGCTTCGGCAGGGCATCCATGATTGCGGCAGATGCCCCCACCGCCCCGAAGGATACCAGCGCCCTCGCCTCGCGCACTTGCGGCGGCAGCGCATCCGGATCGGTATCCGCCGCCACGGCATGAACGGCAAAGCGCTGCGCCAGCGCGTCGTCCAGATAGGGATAGAGGGGGCCATAGGCGACGATCGGGATGAGAGGATTCTCGTTCATGGCCCGGATGTAGGTCAAAGGACAGTCGATTGACAGAGTCCAGCCCCGGGCCTAGCCCGGACGGATAATGGCCAGTGCGTCCTTTTCCGATGACATCCGTTTCGGCCTGCGCCGTCAGGTGCGCCTGACCGGCCCGCTGCAACTCGACAGCGGTGCTTTTCTTGGTCCGGTCGACATCGCCTATGAAACCTATGGGCGGATGAATGCGGACCGCTCCAACGCCATCCTCATCTGCCATGCGCTGACCGGCGACCAATATGTCGCGTCGGAGCACCCCGTCACCGGCAAACCCGGCTGGTGGTGGCGACTGGTGGGCGAGGGAAAGCCCGTCGATCCCGCCCGCCATTTCATGGTCTGTGCCAATGTGATCGGCAGTTGCATGGGCTCCAGCGGTCCCGCCAGCCTCGATCCCGCGACCGGCGGACCCCATGCGATGCGCTTCCCGGTCATCACCATAGCCGACATGGTCCGCGCACAGGCGATGCTGCTCGACCATCTGGGCGTCGACCGCCTGCATGCCGTCATCGGCGGCTCCATGGGCGGGATGCAGGCGCTAACCTGGCCGACCCTCTACCCCGAGCGTGTCGAAAGCTGCATCGTCATCGCCTCCACCGCCCGCCACAGCGCCCAGAACATCGCTTTCCACGAAGTCGGACGGCAGGCGATCATGGCCGACCCGAACTGGCGCGGCGGCGACTATTATGCCGACGGCCAGATTCCCAGCGCGGGCCTGGCTGTCGCCCGCATGGCGGCGCACATCACCTATCTCTCCGAAGCGGGCCTGACCGAGAAATTCGGGCGGCGGTTACAGGGTCGCCCGGAAAATCCCAACGGGTCCAAGACCTTCGGCTTCGACGCCGATTTCCAGGTGGAAAGCTATCTGCGCCATCAGGGTTTGAGCTTCGTCGAGCGTTTCGACGCCAACAGCTATCTCTTCATCACCCGCGCCATGGACTATTATGACATTGCGGAGGATCATGGCGGCAGCCTCGCCAAGGCCTTCGCCGCCTCCAGAGCGCGCTTCTGCCTCGTCAGCTTCGACACCGACTGGCTCTATCCGACGGCGGAATCCCGCCTGATCGTCCACGCCCTCAACGCGAGCGGCGCGCAAGCGAGCTTCGTCGAACTCTCCAGCCCCTTCGGCCATGACGCCTTCCTGCTGGAATGTCCCGAACTCAACCGCGTGGTCGACGGCTTCCTCAAGGGCGGCCGCGCATGAGCCTGCGCCCCGATCTTGCCCTGATTGCGCGCACCGTCTCCCCTGGCGCCAGAGTCCTTGATGTCGGTTGTGGCGACGGCGCGCTGATGGCGGCGCTGCGCGACAGCAAGCAGGTCGATGCCCGAGGCCTCGAAATCGACCCGCACAATGTCGCCGGCGCCGTGGGTCGGGGTCTTTCCGTGGTGCAGGGCGATGCCGACACCGACCTGATTTATTACCCCGAAGCCAGCTTCGACTACGCCATCCTCAGCCAGACGCTCCAGACCACCCGCCGCCCGGACCGGGTGGTCGAGGAACTGTTGCGGATCGGCAAACAGGCCTTTGTGTCCTTCCCCAATTTCGCCCATTGGCGCGGACGGCTGTCGCTGTTCTGGGGCGGGCGCATGCCGGTGACGCGGTTGCTGCCCGACAAATGGTATGACACGCTCAACATCCACCATGTCACGGTCGACGATTTCCGCGCATTGGTGAAGGATCGCGGCTGGACCATAGACGGCCAGTGGTTCCTCAAGGGCGACAGGGAAACCACCCACGCGAACGCCAATTTGTTCGCGGAGCATGCGGTATTTCTGCTGCGGAGATGAAGGCGTCAGCGCTCCTTGGTGGCGCTGAACTTGACCTTGGGATGCCGTTCCTGCTGATAGCCGATGTCCCAGGCGCTCTTCGCCATGAAGACGAGATTGCCGTCGCGATCCTTGGCCATATTGGCGCCGTTGAACGACACCAAATCCTTGATCGCGGCATCTTCGCCTGAAATCCACCGCGCCGTGTCGAAGGGCGAAGCCTCCAGCCCCGCCGCGACCTTATATTCGGCCTCCAGCCGGGAAATCAGCACGTCGAGCTGCAACTGCCCGACCACGCCGACGATCCAGGCGCTGCCGATGTCGGGATAGAAGACCTGGATCACGCCCTCTTCGGACAGGTCGTCCAGCGCTTTGCGGAGCTGTTTGGTCTTGGTCGGGTCTTTGAGCGCCACGCGCCGCAGGATTTCCGGCGCGAAGTTCGGAAGGCCGGTAAAGCGCACCCCCGCCTTCTCGCTCAGCGTATCCCCGACCCGCAACGTCCCGTGGTTGGGAATGCCGATAATGTCGCCCGGAAAAGCCTCATCCGCAATCTCGCGGTCCTGCGCGAAGAAGAGGATCGGCGAATGCACCGCGATCGGCTTCCCGCTGCCCGAAGGCGTCAGCTTCATGCCGCGCTTGAACTTGCCCGAACACAGCCGCATGAACGCGATCCGGTCACGGTGCTGCGGATCCATATTGGCCTGCACCTTGAAGATGAAGCCGGTGACTTCGCTATCCTCCGGCTCGACCGGCGCCGGTTCGGCGGGCTGGGCACGCGGCGGCGGCGCATGGGCGGAGAGCGCATCGATCAGCTCGGTCACGCCAAACAGCTTCAAGGCCGACCCGAAATAGACCGGGGTCAGATCGCCATGCCGATAGGCCGCCAGATCGAAATCGGCATAGCCCCCGACGGCCAGTTCCGCCTCCTCACGCAGCCGAGCCAGACCTTGGCCCGACAGATGCCCGGCCAATGCGTCATCATCGATCCCGGAGAAAAAGGCTTGGCGTCCCTCAAACTCCTTGCTCGCGCCCGAAGGCTGGCGCAGGCGGTTCTTCGCGAAGTCGTAAATCCCCTCAAACTCGCCGCCCATGCCGACCGGCCAACTCATCGGGCATACGTCCAGCGCCAGCGCGTCCGCCACCTCATCCAGCAGCGCAAAGGCATCGCGGCCCTCGCGGTCCACCTTGTTGACGAAGGTGATGATCGGCACGTTCCGCAACCGGCAGACCTCGAACAGCTTGCGCGTCTGCGGCTCGATGCCCTTGGCCGCGTCGATTACCATCACCGCCGAATCCACCGCCGTCAGCGTACGATAGGTGTCTTCGGAAAAATCTTCATGCCCCGGCGTGTCGAGCAGGTTGAAGGTGATCCCGTCGCGTTCGAAGGTCATCACGGACGAGGTCACGGAAATCCCGCGCTGCTGCTCGATCTTCATCCAGTCCGACCGGGCGCGCCGGTTCGCCCCGCGCGCCTTGACCTCTCCGGCCAGGTGAATCGCGCCGCCTTCCAGCAGCAGCTTTTCGGTCAGCGTGGTCTTACCCGCGTCGGGGTGGGAAATGATGGCAAAGGTACGGCGGGAAGGAATGCTCATGGGCGGCCCATATAGCGATTCGCTTGGGAATCGCCAGCGGCGCTTGGCAAAGCCTCCGCCTCAAAGCGCTCCATGCATTCCTGCGAAGCCACTCGTCTCGTTCGAGTGCTTCGCCGGCACACGCACGACTATCGCAGCTTCGCGATGGAAAGCCCGTCCTGCTTGGCGCGGGCCTTCACCGATTCCTCGCTGCGGGTCAGAGCCTTGGCGATCGCCTTGAGCGCCATGCCCTTCTTCGCCAGCGTGTGGAGCTTTTGCAGCTCATCCGCCGTCCAGGGTTGCTTGTGGCGCTCGAAGCGTTCGCCGGCCATCGGATCAATCCGCGAAGGGATCGCGCACGAGGATGGTGTCCTCGCGCTCGGGGCTGGTGGAGACGAGCGTGACCGGGCAGCCGATCAACTCCTCGATGCGGCGGATATATTTGATCGCCTGCGCCGGAAGCTCAGCCCAACTGCGGGCGCCCGCGGTGGTTTCCTGCCAGCCTTCGATCGTCTCATAGACCGGTTCCGCCTTCGCCTGATCCTGCGCATGGGCGGGGAGATAGTCGAAGCTCTGCTCCCCGATCTTGTAGCCGACGCAGATTTTAAGTTCCTCGAAGCCGTCCAGCACGTCGAGCTTGGTAAGGGCGATGCCGGTGACGCCCGAGACCGCGACCGACTGGCGTACCAGCACGGCGTCGAACCAGCCGCAACGGCGCTTGCGCCCCGTCACGGTGCCGAATTCATGGCCTCGTTCGCCCAGCCGCTGGCCGACGTCATTTTCCTGCTCGGTCGGGAAGGGACCGGAGCCGACGCGCGTGGTGTAGGCCTTGACGATGCCCAGCACGAAACCCGCGCCCGAAGGGCCAAGGCCGGTGCCGCTCGCCGCCGTGCCCGCAACCGTGTTGGACGAGGTGACGAAGGGATAGGTGCCGTGGTCGATGTCGAGCAGCGTGCCCTGCGCGCCTTCGAAGAGGATGCGCTTGCCCTCCGCCTTCGCCTTGTTGAGCGTCAGCCAGACAGGCTTGACGAAGGGCAGGATGAAGCTGGCGATGTCGCGCAGTTCCGCCATCAGCGCGTCACGATCGATCGGCGCTTCGTTGAACCCGGCGCGCAGCGCGTCATGGTGCGCGGTCAGGCGGTCGAGCTGCGGGCCGAGATCGTCCAGGTGCGCCAGGTCGCAGACGCGGATGGCGCGGCGGCCGACCTTGTCCTCATAGGCAGGACCAATGCCGCGACGGGTGGTGCCGATCTTGCCCGCGCCCGAAGCATCCTCGCGCAGCCCGTCCAGGTCGCGGTGGAAGGGCAGGATCAACGGGCAGGTTTCCGCGATCTGGAGGTTTTCAGGGGTGATGGCGACCCCCTGGCCCTTGAGCTTGGCGACCTCATCCCGGAAGTGCCAGGGGTCCAGCACCACGCCATTGCCGATGACCGACAGCGTGCCGCGCACGATGCCCGACGGGAGCAGCGAGAGCTTGTAGACCTTCTCGCCCACGACCAGCGTGTGGCCGGCATTGTGGCCACCCTGGAAACGGGCGACGACGTCGGCGCGCTCCGACAGCCAGTCGACGATCTTGCCCTTGCCTTCGTCACCCCATTGGGCGCCGATCACGGTAACATTTGCCATGGATACAGTCCTCCGCCCGCCGCGCGGACCGGCCATGCCCTTCGACGGGACTCGGCATGCCGGTGGGATCAAATGGGCGTGTCGCCCTGTTGCGGGCCGCGCCTACCCGCGCTGCCCCGGTGAAGTCAAGTCAGTAGGCGCGCGGGCGGTCGCCTTCGAGCCAATGGGTGCAGCGCAGCGCCTCGCCATTCTCCTGCGGGGTGAGCGCCGCGATCGTCTGCCAGCCTTCCGCCCGCAATTGGGCGGCGCGAGCGGGATCATGGTGCAACGGCAGGAACAGGCGCTTGGGAGCCTCCCCGCCGAAGCCCGCGTCGATCAGCGGCTCGGGATAGAGCGAGAAGCCCATGGCCGGTTCCTCCGAGCCGTCGGCGCGGGTGATGGCATAGCTGCCGCCCCGGCCGATCTCTCCGGTGAAGCCTTCCGCGAAGATCGAGAAGCCGAACCAGTTCTGATATTCGAAGCCATGGCGCTCGGTCGGGTCGAGCGTCAGGGTGACGTCCCAGCCGATCGGCTTGGCGATGGCGCGCAGGCCCGCGATACGACTGTCGATGGCGCCGCCGAGTTGGGCGTTGAACGTTTCGAGCCGCTCCATCGCGGCGTGGAAGGGACCGGTCGCCTCGATCAGCGGGAAATAGGCGGCGGCGGCCGGGCTGATCGCCACGAGCGCGCCGGCATCCTTGGCGTCGAGTTCGGCGCGGACGGCCTCGATCTCTTCCGGCGCCAAAGGCAGCGGGCCAGCAGCGAGGGCGTCGATCAGGTCGGGCAGGGTGAAATCGATGGTGATGCCGGTGACGCTGGCCGCCTGCAGCGATTCGATGGCGACATTGACGATTTCCACGGCCGCGGCGACGCTGTCGCTGCCGATCAGTTCGGCGCCGACCTGGAGCCGTTCGCGTTCGGGGCGGAGCTGATTCGCGCGCAGGCGGATGACCGGACCGGCATAGGACAGGCGCAGCGGGCGCGGGGCACTCGCCAAACGGGTGGCGGCGATGCGGCCGACCTGCGCGGTCATGTCGGGGCGGAGCGCCAGGCTGCGCTGGGAAACGGGATCGATGGCACGGACCAGATCCTCCGCCCGCATCGATTTCAGACGGCTGACCAGCGTATCCTCAAACTCCGCGAGCGGTGGCATGACCCGTTCATAGCCATGAGCGGCGACGGTATCGAGCACGCGGCGGACAAGGCGCGCGGACGCCTCCGCCTCTGGCGGCAGGCGGTCGGAGAGCCCTTCGGGAAGGAGGCCGGGCGGGATCGTAGTCATGGGCTGGCCCTTTAGCGGATTATACGCAATAGGCCAGCCCGAACCATCTTCAAGCCCTGACCCAATTAGGCGAAGCGCAACAGCTTCACCGTCTTGACGCCCGCCAGCTTGCAGATGCCGGCAAGAACGGTTTCGGTCACGGCGCCGTCGACCGACAGCAGCAACACGGCTTCGCCGCCCTGATTGCGGCGGCCGAGGTGGAAGGTGCCGATATTGACGTTCGCCTCGCCCAGCGTAGAACCCAGGCGGCCGATGAAGCCCGGCGCGTCCTGATTGACGATGTAGAGCATGTCACCGGCGAGGTCGGCTTCGACCTTGATGCCGAACAGCTCGACCAGGCGCGGCTGCGAATGGCCGAAGAGGGTGCCTGCAACCGATTTGTCGCCGCTTTCTGTCTTCACCGTGACGCGAACGAGGGTCTGATAGTCACCCTCGCGGTCATGGCGCACTTCGCGCACGTCAAGGCCGCGCTCCTTTGCCAGGAAGGGCGCGTTGACCATGTTCACCGTGTCGGAATAGACGCGCATCAGACCGGCCAGCACCGCAGCGGTGATCGGCTTCTGGTTGAGTTCGGCTGCATGGCCCTCGACCTCGACCGCGACGCTCTGGATGCGGTCGCCCTCAAGCTGGCCGACAAGGCTGCCCAGTTCTTCCGCCAGCGCCATATAGGGCTTGAGCTTCGGGGCTTCCTCAGCGGACAGGCTCGGCACGTTCAGCGCATTGGTGATGCCGCCGTCGAGCAGATAGTCGCTCAGCTGCTCGGCCACCTGAAGCGCGACATTGACCTGCGCCTCGTCGGTCGATGCGCCCAGATGCGGGGTGCAGATGAAGCCGGGCGTGCCGAACAGCGGCGATTCCTTCGCCGGTTCCTGCACGAACACGTCGAGCGCGGCGCCCGCCACATGGCCCGCATCCATCGCTTCCTTGAGCGCGGCTTCGTCGATCAGGCCGCCACGGGCGCAGTTGACGATGCGCACGCCCTTCTTGGTCTTGGCGAGGTTTTCCTTGCTCAGGATGTTGCGGGTCTGGTCGGTCAGCGGCGTGTGCAGCGTGATGAAGTCGGCCTTCGCCAGCAGCGTGTCGAGATCGGCCTTTTCCACGCCCATTTCCACGGCGCGTTCCGGGGTCAGGAAGGGGTCGAAGGCGACGACCTTCATCTTGAGGCCGAGGGCACGGCTGGCGACGATCGAGCCGATATTGCCCGCGCCGATCAGGCCCAGCGTCTTGCCGGTGACTTCCACGCCCATGAAGCCGTTCTTCGGCCAGAGACCTTGTTGAGTCTGGGCGTTGGCCTCCGGCAGCTGGCGGGCCAGCGCGAACATCAGCGCAATGGCATGTTCGGCGGTGGTGATCGAGTTGCCGAACGGGGTGTTCATGACGATCACGCCCTTGGACGAGGCGGCTGGGATATCGACATTGTCGACGCCGATGCCGGCGCGGCCGATGACCTTCAGGTTGGTCGCGTGGTCGAGAATGTCTTTGGTGACCTTGGTCGAGCTGCGGATGGCGAGGCCGTCATAGTCGCCAATGATCGCCTTCAGCTCTTCGGGCGTCTTGCCGGTGATTTCGTCGACTTCCACGCCGCGTTCACGGAAGATCGCGGCGGCGCGGGGGTCCATTTTATCGCTGATGAGTACCTTGGGCATGGAAATGCTCCTTCGTTCCTATGAACCCGTCACCCCCGCGAAGGCGGGGGTCCATCTCCCATCAGTTGCATCAAGCGGGACGGTTGGGAGATGGATTCCCGCCTGCGCGGGAATGACGGTAGTATTTGGGGTGAAGTTGTTAAGCAGCCTTGGCCGTCGCATAGGCCCAGTCGAGCCACGGACCGAGCGCCTCGATATCGGCAGTCTCGACCGTGGCGCCGCACCAGATGCGCAGGCCCGCCGGAGCGTCGCGATAACCCGCGACGTCATAAGCGGCGCCTTCCTTCTCCAAGAGTCCTGCGAAGGTCTTGATGAAGGCCTCGTCCGCACCCTCGACGGTCAGGCAGACGCTGGTGGTCGAACGCGACGCTTCGTCGGCGGCGAGATGGCCGAGCCAATCGCGTTCCTCTACGATCTTGTTCAGCGCCGCCGCATTGGCGTTGCTGCGCGCGATCAGGCCCGCGGAACCGCCCAGCGACTTGCCCCATTCCAGCGCGAAGATCGCATCTTCGACCGCCAGCATCGAGGGGGTGTTGATCGTCTCGCCCTTGAACACGCCCTCGGCCAGCTTGCCCTTCGAGACAAGGCGGAAGACCTTCGGCAGCGGCCAGGCGGGGGTGTAGTTTTCCAGACGCTCGACCGCGCGGGGACCGAGGATAAGCACGCCATGGCCGCCCTCGCCGCCCAGCACCTTCTGCCAGGAGAAGGTGGCGACGTCGATCTTGGCCCAGTCGATGTCATAGGCGAACACCGCGCTGGTGGCGTCCGCGAAGGCCAGTCCCTCGCGGTCGGCGGGAATCCAGTCGGCGTTCGGCACGCGCACGCCCGAAGTGGTGCCGTTCCAGGTGAACAGCACGTCGTTTGAGAAATCGACCTGCGTCAGATCGGGCAACTGGCCGTAATCGGCGCGGATGATCGTCGGATCGAGCTTGAGCTGCTTGGCGGCGTCCGTCACCCAGCCCTCGCCAAAGCTTTCCCAGGCCAGCGTCGTCACCGGGCGGGCGCCCAGCATGGTCCACATCGCCATTTCAAAGGCGCCGGTGTCGGAGCCGGGGACGATGCCGATGCGATGGGTTTGGGGCAGGTTCAGCAGCTCGCGCATCAGGTCGATGCAGTAAGCGAGGCGGGTCTTGCCGATCTTGGCGCGGTGCGAGCGGCCGAGGGAGTCAGCGCTCAGCTTGTCGGCGCTCCAGCCCGGAGGCTTGGCGCAGGGACCGGAAGAGAAATAGGGGCGAGCCGGCTTGGTTGCGGGTTTGGCGGCAGGCGCAATGGTGGCGTCTGCAGCAATCATATCAGTCATGTACGCTTCTCCTTGCAGAGAGCTCGCGCGGCGTTGGGACCGCGTGGCCCGCTGGCCGCCCTAAAGTCTCCGGCCAAAGAGTCAAGTTGAATGTCTGCACGCGATGAACCGAGTCGGCCGTTAACCCTTGAGCCAGCCGGACGTGGTAAATGCTTGAGCCATGTTCGAGCGGGTTAGGGGGAAAGCGGTCCTTCGCGGCATGGGCTTTGCAGGCCTGGCGACGGTTGCGCTGACGCTGGCAAGCTGTGGCGGCGACCTGGTGCCGCGCGGGCGTGTCGAGCGCCCGTCCAAGCCGGTCAGGACCGCCCGCCCGGCCGCGCCGCCGACGATGGAGTTGCGCCAGTGCATGGCGAAGCTGAACTCGCAATCGATCCTGTTCACGCCGCTGCCCGACCAGAATTTCGGCGGCGGATGCAACGCGATGGGTAGCGTCAAGCTGATCGACATCGGCGTGCCGGCGACCAATTTGGGGGCAATGACCTGTGGCCTCGCCGCCAATTTCGCGGCCTGGGCGCGTTTCGGCGTGCAACCCGCCGCACGACTGATCCTGGGGGCGGAGGTCGAGCGGATCGAGACCTTCGGCACCTATAATTGCCGGCCGATCGCGGGCAGCGGGAAGCTTTCCGAACATGCGCACAGCAATGCGGTCGACGTGTCGGGCTTCCTGCTGAGCGATGGACGGCATATCACCATCCAGAATGACTGGAACGGCGACAAGCGCGTCCGCCAGTTTCTGGAGATCATCCATGCCAGCGCCTGCAAGCGGTTCCGCACGGTGCTGAGTCCCGATTATAACGCGGCCCATCACGATCATTTTCATTTCGACATGGGCGGCCGCGGCGGCTTTTGCCGTTGAGCGTGAACAGGAAAGCGGCGGCTTTTGCCGATAAGCACCTTGGCTTTGTCGCCTTGGCCGCTTACCTTGACGGAAATGACCAGAAAAGAAATCGAAGAACGCAAATTCCGCCCCGCCCGTCAGGAAGCCGCCGACGCCCGCAAGGGGGTGGAAACACCGCAAACCAGCAGCACCGCCTATCGCTTGGCCTTTCAGGATACCGAATTCCTGTTGCGGGAGGATTTGCGGCCGGTGCGGTTCCAGCTCGAATTGCTCAAGCCGCAATTGCTGATGGACGAGGCGAAGATCGAATCGACTTTCGTCTTCTACGGCTCGGCCCGCATTCCCGAACCCGATCAGGTGCAGGCGCGGATCGATGCCGCCATCACGCCGGAACAGAAGCGCATTGCCGAAAATCTGGGCAGGAAGGCGCGCTATTATGATGAAGCGCGCAAGCTGGCGCAGATTGCGGCGCAATATCCGGTGAATGAGGCGGGATGCCGCCATTTTGTGGTTTGCTCGGGCGGTGGCCCTTCGATCATGGAAGCGGCCAATCGCGGCGCGGCCGATGTCGGCCAGACCACCATCGGCATGAATATCGTGCTGCCGCATGAGCAGGCACCCAACCGTTTCGTGACGCCGGAACTCAGCTTCCAGTTCCACTATTTCGCGCTGCGCAAGATGCATTTCCTATTGCGCGCGCGGGCGCTGGCGGTGTTTCCGGGCGGCTTCGGCACGTTCGACGAGATGTTCGAACTGCTGACCCTGATCCAGACCGGCAAGATGAAGCCGATCCCGGTGCTGCTGTTCGGCAAGGATTTCTGGTCGCGGGTGGTGGATTTCGAGGCGCTGGCGGACGAAGGGGTGATCTCGCCGTCCGACCTCAACCTGCTGACCTGGGTGGAGACAGCAGAGGATGCCTGGGAGGCGGTGCAGACCTTCTATCAGGACAGCGAAACGCCGGGTTGCTGAAACTTATCCTCGCCGCATCGGGGAGCGGCTTCAAGCAATCCTTGCCCTCCCCGTCGCACAGGACTAGGGCGCGGCCATGCGCGCCGATCTCGCCCATGTCGACACCTGGATCTTCGATCTGGACAATACGCTCTACCCGGCGAAGGCGGACCTGTTCGCGCTGATCGACGTGAAGATGGGCGAGTTCATCCAGGGTCTGCTCGGCTGCGATCCGGTCATCGCGAAACAGACGCAGAAACGCTATTTCCTGGAGCATGGCACGACCCTTTCCGGCCTGATGCACCATCACGGCATCGAGCCGCGCGAATTTCTCGACTATGTGCATGACATTTCGATGGACCGGCTGGAGGTCGACGAGGCGCTCAACGCCCATATCGCCGCGCTGCCGGGGCGGCGGCTGATCTTCACCAATGGCGACGCCGCCTATGCCACGCGGGTGCTGGACAAGCTGGGCCTGACCGGCGCGTTCGAACTGATCCACGACATCCACGCCTGCCAATATGTGCCCAAGCCCGACCCGTCAGGCTATGCGGAGCTGTGCCGCGTGCACAAGGTCGATGCCGCCCGCGCCGCCTTTTTCGAGGATATGGCGCGCAACCTCAAGCCCGCCAAGGCGATCGGCATGACCACCATCTGGGTCAATAACGGCTCGGAAGCGGGCGACCATGGCCATCATCCCGATTTCATCGATTTCGAAACCGACCATCTGACGCCGTTTCTGGCGGATATTTTTGGGGAACAACCATGAGCAACGAACTGATCGCGACCATCGACGCCGCCTGGGAGGACCGGGCCAATGTGAACCTGTCGACGCAGGGGGCCGTGCGCCAGGCGGTCGACAAGGCGCTGGCGATGCTGGACAGCGGCGAGGCGCGGGTGGCCGAACCGACCGCGGAGGGCTGGCAGGTCAACCAGTGGCTGAAGAAGGCGGTGCTGCTCTCCTTCCGACTCAACGACAATGCGATGATCGACAATGGTCCGGGCGCCGGCCATTGGTGGGACAAGGTGCCCAGCAAGTTCGCCGGCTGGGACGAAGCGGCCTTCCGCGCCGCCGGGTTCCGCGCCGTGCCCGGCAGCTTCGCCCGCGCGGGTGCGCATATCGCGAAAAACGTCGTGCTGATGCCGAGCTTCGTCAACATCGGCGCTTTCGTGGATGAAGGCACGATGGTCGACACCTGGGTGACGGTGGGAAGCTGCGCGCAGATCGGCAAGAACGTTCATCTGTCGGGCGGCGTCGGCATCGGCGGCGTGCTGGAGCCGCTCCAGGCCGATCCGGTGATCATCGAGGATGACTGCTTCATCGGCGCCCGCTCCGAAGTCGTGGAGGGCGTGCGCATCGGCAAGGGTTCGGTGCTGTCGATGGGGGTCTATATCAGCCAGTCGACGAAGATCATCGACCGCACCACCGGCGAAGTCTTCCTGGGTGAAGTGCCGCCCTATTCGGTGGTCGTGCCCGGCTCGCTGCCCGGCAAGCCGCTGCCCGACGGTACGCCGGGGCCGAGCCTCTATTGCGCGGTGATCGTGAAGCGGGTCGATGCGCAGACGCGGTCGAAGACCGGGATCAACGAACTGCTGCGGGACTAAGTGCGATGTGCTCCTGCTTTCGCAGGAGCACATTGTTCTGTGACTGGATAGAGGCGGCAGGAAGCCCTACATAGGCTCCTATGCCGCCATCCACGCCTGACAATTCGCCTCTTCCGCCCGTCTGGGCGACGATGCGGCGCTTCTTTCCCTATCTCTGGCCCGCCGACGCTCCAGCGCTGCGGCGACGGGTCGCAATTGCCATGGCTCTTGTGCTGGTGGCGAAGATCGTCAGCCTGGCCATGCCCTTCGCCTATAAGGGCGCCATCGACCGCATGGCGCCGGGGATGGAGTCCGGCGCAAGCCTCGCCATCGCGCTGGTCGTCGCCTATGCGGGCGCGCGTTTCGGCAGCGTGCTGTTCGACAATCTGCGCAACGCCATTTTCGAACGCGTTGGGCAGGAAGCCGGGCGGCGGCTGGCCGATGACGTGTTCGTCCATCTGCACCGGCTGTCGTTGCGCTTCCATCTCGACCGGCGCACCGGCGCCGTCACCAAGATCGTCGAGCGCGGCACGAAGAGCATCGACACGATGCTCTATTTCCTGCTGTTCAACATCGCGCCGACGGTGCTGGAACTGGCGGCGGTCTGCGTCATCTTCTTCGTGAAATTCGGTCCCGGACTGGTCGCGGCGACATTGGTGATGGTGGCGCTCTATATCTGGTTCACCCGCGCGATCACCGAATGGCGCAACCAGCTCCGCCGCGACATGGTGGACATGGACACAAGCGCCGTCGCCCATGCCGTCGACAGCCTGCTCAATTTCGAGACGGTCAAATATTTCGGCGCCGAGGACCGCGAGGCGGCCCGCTACAGCAAGGCGATGCGGCGCTATGCCGATGCGGCGGTCAAGTCGGAGAACAGCCTCGCCTGGCTCAATATCGGCCAGTCGCTGATCACCAATCTGATGATGGCGGGCGCCATGGGCTATACCGTCTGGGGCTGGAGCCGGGGGCAATTCTCGACCGGCGATGTGGTGCTGGTGAACACGCTGCTCGCCCAGCTTTTCCGGCCGCTCGACCTGCTGGGCATGGTCTATCGGACGATCCGGCAGGGGTTGATCGACATGGAGGCGATGTACAAGCTGATCGATACCGAAACGGAGATCAGCGATGCGCACGGCGCGCCGATGCTGCAAACCCATGCGGGCGAAGTGTGCTTCGACCATGTGCATTTCAGCTATGATCCGGAGCGCGAGATTTTGCATGGGGTGAGCTTCACCGTACCGGCGGGCAAGACCCTCGCCATTGTCGGGCCTTCGGGCGCGGGCAAGTCGACCATCGCGCGGCTGCTGTTCCGCTTCTACGACATTCAGGGCGGGCGCATCCTGATCGACGGGCAGGATATAGCCGGGGTGACGCAGCAATCCCTGCGCGCCGCCATCGGCATCGTGCCGCAGGACATGGTGCTGTTCAACGACACGGTCGGCTATAATATCGGCTATGGGCGCGAGGGCGCGACGCAGGCGGAGATCGAGGCGGCGGCCAGGGCGGCTTCGATCCACGATTTCATCATGGGGCTGCCGCAAGGCTATGCCACGCGGGTGGGCGAGCGCGGGCTGAAACTATCCGGCGGCGAGAAGCAGCGGGTGGCGATTGCGCGGACGCTGTTGAAAGACCCGCCGGTGCTGGTGCTGGACGAGGCGACCAGCGCGCTCGACAGCCGAACAGAAACGGAAATCCAGGACGTGCTGCGCAGCATATCGCGCAAGCGGACGACCTTGATCGTCGCGCATCGGCTGTCCACCGTTGTGGATGCGGATGAAATCATCGTGCTGGAGCAGGGCCGGATCGTCGAGCGCGGGCGGCATGGCGATCTCGTGCGGGCCGATGGTCTCTACGCCGCCATGTGGGCGCGACAGGCGACCGAGCGAGACGATATGCCGGTCGAGCCGGGGATCGAGCCGAAGATCGAAGACCTGTTCGAGGTGGTCGTGCCGGGCGGCAGGGGCTGACCTCTCCAAATCCTTCCCACGCTTTGCATAGGGAGGATTTGATTTCGGGGGCTCTCTCGCTTATTCTCTCCCTCGCGGACCGGGCCCCTCTGGCGCGCTGATGTTGAAACAGCGCGTGATGTCGGACCGCATCGGACATTCCGATGCGCATGACGGCTTGGCTCTCACCACCCCCAACCATCGCAGCGGATTCTCCGATCAACCTTTGTTGTTGAACGAGAGGAGCATATCCCATGGAATTTCTCTTCATGGACTGGCTGGGGACGCCCGCCTGGTTCTGGCTGGCCTTTTTCGCCATCGTCGCGGCGCTGACGGCCTTCGACCTCGGTTTCCTGCACAAGGAGAATAAGGAAATCGGCATCAGGGAGAGCCTGAAGCTTTCCGTCTTCTACATCAGCATCGCCATGGCTTTTGGCGGCTGGGTCTGGTTCGTGCGCGGGCCGGAGCCGGGAATGCAATATTTTACCGGCTTCTTCATCGAAAAGGCGCTGTCGATCGACAATGTCTTCGTCATCAGCCTGATCTTCACCTATTTCGCCATTCCGGCCAAATATCAGTATCGGGCGCTGCTCTGGGGCATCATCGGCGTGATCGTGCTGCGCGGCCTGATGATCGCGGGCGGGGCGATGCTGCTGCATCAGGCCTATTGGGTGCTGTACCTGTTCGCCGCCTTCCTGATCTTCACCGGCATCAAGATGATGTTCAGCGGCGATGAGCCGATGGATGTCGGCAAGAATCCCGCGATCCGCTTTATTTCAAAGCATATGCGGGTGACGCCGGAGCTGCATGGCGAGCATTTCCTGGCGCGCATGGCTGATCCGAAGACGGGCAAGGTGGTGACGGCGGCGACGCCGCTGCTGCTGGCGCTGGTGGTGATCAACTTTGCCGACCTGATATTCGCGGTGGACAGCGTGCCCGCGATCTTCGCGATCACGACCGATACCTTCATCGTCTATACGTCGAACGTGATGGCGATATTGGGCCTGCGGGCGCTTTATTTCGCGCTGGCGGCGATGGTGCATCGCTTCCACTATCTGAAATATGCGCTGGCCGCGATCCTGGTGCTCATTGGCGCCAAGATATTCGTGGCGGACTTCCTGCTGGATGAAGGGAAATTCCCGCCCGCGCTGAGCCTGGGCGTGACCTTCGCGCTGATCGGCGCAGGTGTGGGCTGGTCGCTGTGGAAGACGAGGGCGGAGGAGCGGCGGCTCGCCTAGCCCTCGATAAAGCGGGCCGCGACCTCTGGCGGAACCCGGAGAATGCGGCCCGTTTCCTTGTCGATGATCGCCCAGGTGGACTTGGCCGACACCTTCACCTTGCCGTCCGGGCCGGTGAATTCCATGTGACGGTCGAAGCGCGCACCGCGCGGACCTTGCGGAATCCAGGTCCGGACAGAAACGGTTTCGCCCTGCTGCACATTGCCGCGATAGTCGATCTCATGCCGGGTCACGACCCAGACATAGGCATCGAGATGCGCCGGATCGGCATCGCGGGTCCAATGCTCGGTCGCGACCTGCTCCATCCACTGGACCCAGACGGCGTTGTTCACATGACCCAGAACGTCGATATGCTCGGGGCCTGCGGTGATCCGGGTGGTATAGGTGGAGGACATCAGTCCGCGACGCCCAGTTGCCAAAGGATGAAAGCGAATTCCTCTGCCGTTTCGTGGAGGCTTTCGAAACGGCCCGACTTGCCGCCATGGCCCGCGCCCATATTGGTCTTGAGGATCAGGATATTGTCGTCCGTCTTCGTGGCGCGCAAACGGGCGACCCATTTGGCGGGTTCCCAATAGGTCACGCGGGGGTCGTTGAGGCCGGCCGTGACCATCAGCGGCGGATAGCCTTGCGCGCTCACATTGCTGTAGGGATCGTAGGAGAGGATCGTCTCGAACGCGGCCTTGTCCTCGATCGGGTTGCCCCATTCGGGCCATTCGCCCGGCGTCAACGGCAGCGTCTCGTCCAGCATGGTGTTCAGCACGTCCACGAAAGGCACATGCGCCACCACCGCGCCCCAGAGATCGGGATTGCTGTTGACGACCGCACCCATCAGCTCGCCGCCCGCCGATCCGCCGGAAATGCCGATTTTGCCCTTAGAGGTGTAGCCCAAGTCGATCAGACTCTTCGCCACATCCACAAAATCGGTGAAAGTGTTGATCCGCTTGTCGAGCTTGCCATCCAGATACCATTGCTGGCCGAGATCATCGCCGCCGCGAATATGCGCAAGGGCGAAGGCGAAACCGCGGTCCAGCAGCGAAAGCCGGCTGGTGGAGAAGCCCGGCTCCATCGCGATGCCATAAGCGCCATAGCCGTAAAGACTGAGCGGCGCGCTGCCATCGCGGGGGAGGTCTTTGGGATAGACGATCGACACCGGGATTGGCGTGCCGTCGCGGGCCGGGATCATCAGCCGCTCGGTAGCGTAGCGGGTCGCGTCATAGCCTGATGGAATTTCCTGCACCTTCAGGACTTCGAGTTCACCCGTCGCCAAATCATAGTCATAGATCGTGTCCGGCGTGACCATCGATTCATAGCCGATGCGCAGCTTGGTCACGTCATATTCGGGATTATCGTCCAGCGAGGCCGAATAGCTGGCCTCCGGGAAGGGAATGCGCTTGGGGCTATGGGTGGCATAGTCGCGCAACTCGATCTGGTCGAGGCCGTCCTGCCGCCCTTCGGTGACGTAAAAGCCTTTGAACAGCGTGAAATCGGTCAGGTAGAAATGCGGGTCCGACGCGATCACCTCTTCCCACTGGTCGGGCGTTTCCAGCGTCGCCCTCACCAGCCGGAAATTGGGATGGGTGTCGTTGGTGCGGATGTAGAGCGTGCCCTCATGCTCATCGACCTCATATTCCCGGCCGGGCTGACGCGGGGCGACGAGCAGTGGTTTCGCGGTGGGATTGTCGGCGGGGAGCAGCCAGGCTTCGGTGGTCACATGGTCCCCGGTCGCGATCACGATCCACTTTTCCGAGGAGGTGAGGCCGACCGAGACGCGGAAGCCTTCATCATCCTCATGGAACAGCTCGATGTCGCTTTCCACGCCCTGACCCAGCCAATGGAGGCGGGCATTGTCGGTGCGCCACTGCTCATT
Organism: Sphingobium sp. TB-6; assembly: GCF_012927365.1. Lineage (NCBI taxonomy): Bacteria > Pseudomonadati > Pseudomonadota > Alphaproteobacteria > Sphingomonadales > Sphingobiaceae > Sphingobium > Sphingobium sp. TB-6. The sequence goes on from NZ_JABBGL010000025.1 coordinate 48,980, forward strand.
GGCGATACCGTAGAGCAGACCCTTGCTGTCGCTCGTCCACACCAGCGAGGACAGGGTGTCAGGGATGATCTCAGGCAGAAGTTCGCCGGTAAAGAGGTCCTTGATCCGCGCCTCGAACCGCTCCGAGCCATTATTGTCGATGGCATAAGCGAGGTAACGCCCGTCCGGGCTGACCGACATGGCGCCGAGGCGGAAATATTCATGCCCCTCCGCCAGAGCGGGTTCATCGAGGATGAGCTGATCCTCCCCCCCGGCGACGGGCTTGCGATACCATTTGCGATATTGCGCGCCGATCTCGAAAGCACGCCAGTAGATATAGTCGCCGTCCTTCTGCGGGACCGAGCTGTCATCTTCCTTGATGCGGCCCTTCATCTCCTCGAACAGCGCGTCAGTCAGCGCCTTGTGCGGTTGCATCGCGGCTTCGAAAAAGGCGTTCTCTTCCTCCAGATAGGACAGCACCGCCTTGTCCTTCACCTCCGGATAGCCGGGATCGCGCAGCCAGGCATAGGGATCCTCCACCGTGATGCCGTGATGGGAGAAGCTGTGCGGGCGGCGGTCGGCGGTGGGGGCTTTGGGGGAAGCGGTCATTCACTATCCTGATCTGGCGAAACGATATTGGTCTGCTTATGTTGGCGGCCATAGGCCCTGTGCAAGAGGGGCGACAAGTCCAAGGGAAATTTGATGTCTACGCATGAAGACCGGCTGAAAGCCCTCCGCGCCCAACTGGTGCGCGATAAATTGGATGGCTTTGTCGTGCCGCTGACCGATGAGTATATGAGCGAATATGTCGGCGCCTATGCGCAGCGGCTGGCCTGGTTGACGGGGTTTCAGGGCTCGGCGGGCAGCGCCGTCGTGCTGCCGGAGGAAGCGGCGATCTTCGTCGACGGGCGCTATACGCTCCAGGTGCGCGAGCAGGTGGACGCGGCGCACTGGCAATATGAGAGCGTGCCGCAGACATCCGTGGCGGCCTGGCTGGGCGAGCATGCGCCTGCCGGTGGCCGGATCGGCTATGACCCGTGGCTGCACACGCGCGCCTGGGTGAAGGCGGCGAACGAGGCGCTGGCCGAACGCGGCGCGGCGCTGGTGGCGGTGGACACCAATCCGGTCGATTCGGTGTGGCCGGACCGCCCCGCCCCCAGCGAGGCCAAGCTGGTGGTGCATGACGACCGCTATGCCGGACAGTCGGCGGCGGAGAAGCGGCAGGCGATGGCCGATTGGCTGACCGCGAAACACGCCGATGCGGCGGTGCTGTCGGCGCTCGATTCGCTGGCCTGGACCTTCAACATCCGGGGCAAGGATGTGGAGCGGACGCCGGTGGCGCTCGCCTATGCCATCGTCCATGCCGATGCGACGGCGGACATCTATGTCGCGCCGGAAAAGATCGATGAGACGGTGGTGAAGCATCTCGGCAATGCGGTGCGGGTGCACGACCGGGCCGATTTCGCCGGAGCCTTGGCGGGCTTTGCGGGGAAGACCGTGGCGGCAGACCCCGAGCGTGCGGTGGCGGCGATCTTCGAGGCGCTGGAGGCGGGCGGCGCGACCGTGCTTTCCTTGCGCGATCCTGCGGTGCTGCCCAAGGCGGTCAAGAACCCGGTCGAGATTGCCGGCCATAAGGCGGCGCAGGCGCGGGACGGCGCGGCGTTGAGCCGTTTCCTGCATTGGATCGCGGTCGAGGCGCCCAAGGGCGGCGTCGATGAACTGGGCGCGGCGGCCAGGCTGGAGGCGTTCCGCAAGGAGACCGGGTTGCTGGAGGATCTGTCCTTCGACACCATTTCCGGCGCGGGACCGAACGGCGCCGTGGTGCATTACCGGGTCGAGGAAAAGACGAACCGGCCGATCGAGACCGGCAGCCTCTATCTGGTCGATTCGGGCGGGCAATATCGCGACGGCACCACCGACGTGACGCGCACCATCGCCATCGGCACGCCAACTGAGGAAATGAAGCACCGCTTCACGCTGGTGCTGAAGGGCCATATCGCGCTCGGCCGGGCACAGTTCCCGAGGGGAACGCGGGGCGGCCAGCTCGACGTGCTGGCACGGCAGTATCTTTGGGCTGAGGGGCTGGACTACGCCCATGGCACCGGCCATGGCGTCGGCAGCTTCCTGTCGGTGCATGAAGGTCCGCAGAGGATCGCGACCTTCGGCGGCGGCGACGAGGCGCTCCAGGCGGGCATGATCCTCTCCAACGAGCCGGGTTATTACAAGACAGGCGAATATGGCATCCGCATCGAAAATCTGGTGCTGGTCGAACCGCGCGACGTGCCGGGCGCCGAACGGGAAATGCTGGGGTTCGAGACGCTGACCTTCGCGCCGATCGACCGCAACGCGATTGCCGTGGACTTGCTGACCGGCGAAGAGCGCGCCTGGTTGGATGCCTATCATGCCAAGGTGATCGAGATCGTCGGGCCACAACTGGAGGGCGATGCGCTCAACTGGCTAAAGGCTGCCTGCGCGCCTTTGTAGGCGGCTCATGCGGGAGCACAGCGCCTCCACCGGCCCGGTCTACTCTTTGGCGTCGGTGGAGTTTCGAGGGCTGTCCGCGTCGCGCGATTCGCGTGACTGGGCCTTGCGGCGACGCAGATTGTCCCGCAATGCCTGCGCCAAACGCTCTTTTCGTTCGTCCTGATCGTTTGCCATGGCCCGCCCTTAATCAAATTGCATCTTCCGCCGCAAGCCGCCTTGACATGGGCCGATGAGGCGGCCATAGGCCCGGCTCCGCTGGCGCGATATAGCCAGATGGATGAAATAGTGCTGCCGTAGCTCAGTGGTAGAGCGCATCCTTGGTAAGGCTGAGGTCGTGAGTTCAATCCTCACCGGCAGCACCATTTTTCAATGACATAGCGATCCATTCCTTCTCCAGAAGGCGCCCTGGGCGCAATTCGGATAATGACTGGGACTGTGTTGTTAGGATACAGGTTTCCATCGATCCGTGATGCCGCTCATGCGGAATGGCGCTTGCAAGTTCCCTGGGGCTCGGCACATGCCTTATGCTCGGCATCCCACGCGGACTTTATGATCGGGGCTTGGGCGCGCGCCTATGGTTTCTGCGAAAACGGGGAACATATCGAAAGCCGACGTGGCGCTGTTGCGTGAAGCGGCAACCAAAGCGTTGAAATGGAATGGCGAGGAACGGGACCGGCTGGGGGCGTCGGGAATGCTGGTGGAGATCGAAGATGGCGACGAAGGATAAAGGCTATCGCAGCGAGATCGCAGGCGCGATCCATGAAATGATGAGTGACGCGCACGACGCGGGCGTAGTGTCGCGTGCAACGCTTCGCACTTTTGACGAGGCGCGCCTTGCTCCCGCTCCGACACTCGCGGGCGATGAAATCCGCGCGATCCGCGAGCGCGAGCATGTCTCACAGCCGGTGTTTGCGGACTATCTCAACGTATCGCGCAATCTGGTATCCGATTGGGAGCGCGGCGTGAAGCGCCCCGGTGGCTCCGCCTTGCGTCTGCTGTCCATCATCCAGCGCAAGGGCTTGCAGGCCGTCGCGTAGCTGCCCCGCATCGCTTTTAACCTGATTTTCGACGGGGCGCCCGTTTCTTAAGAAAATGTCGCTACATCACTAGGAGCAAGTTGGTAGGGACATTGATAACCCCGGATTCACCGTGCTGTTATGCGAGAGCCCGGGGGGCGTCCTGGTCGCGATACAGCTCGGCAACGTCACGGAGCGGCAAGTCCCGCTGAGAAGCTGGGAGCTTCGGGTCGCTGCCCGAGGAGCTGGAGCCAGTCAGCCACGGCGGCCTTGAGAGCCTTACAGGGCCGCTCGAAGCCCAGCGCGTCCTCCGGGTTCCGAACAAACCGTTGCGCCTTAAGGAGCTGTTCGGCGCGGTCGATCCACTCCTCCATGATTGCGTCTGTGTCACTCTCGCCTTGCCCGCAGACATAATTCGAGAGCTTCTCCTCCCAGAAGTGGCGCGACGGGATCGCGAAGCCGTCACCACGAGCTTGGAGGGACACTTCGTCGGCGGCGTGCCATTGCTGCACGAACAGCTTGGCCATGCAGCCGATGTTCTCAGATGTTAGCCTATCGATGTGGATCGGCGCCGATGCGTAACCCTGCCCTTGCGCAGCACAACTATCTGAAATAACGTGCGAAATTGAGATAGTGCTGGGGTTCGAACCGGCGCCGATCGGGACCCCGGCGCCGTAGCATTTTTAGTTCACTTTCAGCGGCTTGGCCGAAATCTAAGCGGGTTCCGTCTCCAGGCCGATCCACAAACAGCTCTCCGAAGCACAGTTTCGATGACCTCAACGCTGTGTTGATTAGCGTCTGGTCCGCTAAAGATGGGGCGGGCGATCAGGCCGCTCATCTGTTCGGCAACCGCGAATGCAGCGCCGCCCTCTATCAGCCAGCATTCACCTGGGCGCCAGGCCTGATCATCTATCGTCCCGGAGCCAGCCAGTGGAATGAACCACAGCATTTCTCCTTCCACCTGCCGGAGGGTTTGGGCTGCCCCCTGAATTATATCGAGAGTGAAGGGCGCTCCAGAGACGACCAGTTGTTCTTCTGCTGTCAACGGAATGATCCGGTCGGGCATGGCGTATGGCTCCGCCACGCTGACTTCTATTCCCTGTTCGAGATGCAATTCGCGCGGGCGTCCATAGTCATAGAGCCGGAAAGTCACGTCATTATTTTGCTGAATTTCTACCAACGTCACGCCTCCACCGATGGCGTGCACCGTTCCTGCCGGAATATAGTAAAAGCTGCCGGGTCTTACGGGCTTCCATTCGATCAGCGCTTCGATGCTTCCATCGAGCGCTGCAGCCCGCAACTCCTCGCACGTCAAATCCTGAGTGGTGCCGATACCCAGCTTAGCGTCTGGTGCAGCATCAAGCACATACCAGCATTCGGACTTCCCTCCGGACAGGCCATATTGTTGAGCTTGTTCATCGTTGGGATGGACTTGAACAGACAGGCTTTCGCTGGTGAAAATATATTTGACCAGCAGGGGCAGGCTGGTCTCCTGTTCCGGAGAAAACCATATTTCACCGACACGGCCGGAACCGTCGATTCCCATGTGAGAAGGAATATCGGTTCGGCCCCATGGCTTTTCGACGGCCTGAGCAATAAGGCGGTACGTTGGCATATTTCCCTTTTAATTTCGTTGCCGTTGAAGACTTTTTGCTATGTCTGATTGGTAGCCTTACCCATATTTTTGTTCACTTTGTCCGCTCTGACAACATATAGTTACGCAGCCATGTGGTTTACGTCGATCCTGCTGCTGCAAACATCGTATGTGGTGTGGCTTGGGATGCTTTCTTAGTGTCTGACTCATAAAGAAGTTGTTTAGGCACAAAGGTTTGCGATCCTTCGGGTAATTTGTTGGACGGAGGCCATGAAGAGCCATGCGGTGGCACTTTCGATGGTCCGTTCAAAATCCTTGGCCAGGCGACGATTGCGTCCGAGCCAGGCGAAGGTGCGTTCAACGACCCAACGGCGCGGGATCAGTTCAAAGCCCTTGGAGTATCGGAACGCTTGACGATCTCGATGGTCCACGTGCCTGCGGCCTTGAGCGCAGACCGCAACTTCTTCCCGGCATAGCCACCGTCGGCGAACACATGGCGAAGCCAGGGAAAGGCGTGACGGACAGCTTTGAGCACCTCGGGCGCGCCATCGCGATCCTGCACGTTCGCGCCATGGATCACCGCTCCGACAAGAAAGCCATTGGTGTCGGTGATGATGTGGCGCTTGCGGCCTTTGATCTTCTTGCCCGCATCATATCCTGAAATGCCGCCGCTTTCCGTGGTTTTCACACTCTGCGAGTCGATCACTCCTGCCGTTGGCGAGGCTTCTTTCCCGATGGCCTCGCGCACCGCCATCAGCAGATGCTGGTTCAGCGTTTGCCACAGGCCGCTATCGCGCCAGCGGTAGAAATAGTGCTGCACGGTCGTCATCGGCGGAAAGTCTCCGCGTGGCAGCATCCGCCACGGCAGACCTGCGCGCAGAATGTAGAGCATAGCATCGACGATCTGGCGCAGGCTCCACTTCGGCGGGCGACCTCGCGCCGTACGCACTGGCAGCAGCGGAGCGATCACGCCCCACTCTGTATCCGTCAGGTCACTTGGCAAACGCTCTGCAACTCGGGCATGCTGTGCCCGAGTGGTATCAGTCCACATCGTTGGTCTCATGTTAGGTCTCGCAACCCCATGAATCACAACGGGCTGATATCGCTCAACTTCTTTTTCGGTCAGGCCCTAAGCAAAGCCTGTGATCGCCGGAACCCTCACAGACTTGAACGTCAAATTTCCCGGGCCGGGCAGTAAGCATCGCTCATGGGAAATCACTTGGCAAGCCGATCCTTTCCGCGCATGAAGCTGGCGTTGAGATCGATCCACTTCCGCCGGATCAGTCTCTAAGTAACGGTCCTCCCGGTATAAGCGAGCCATGATCAACAGCCTCACAAGGATCGTCCCGGTTATTCTGTCCGGCGGGTCGGGCACCCGTCTTTGGCCGGTTTCAAAACCTGAGCGTCCGAAGCAACTTCTCCCGTTGACGGCGGACGAGACAATGCTGCAACTCACCATCAAGCGTACCGAGGGATGCAATAGCGCTCCGATAGGAGCGCCAATCCTGGTCGCCAATGCCGCGCATGCCGAGATCATAGACGAGCAACTCCAAATGAGTGGTTTGCAAGATTATCGCGTTCTGCTGGAACCCTTCGGCCGCAATACGGCTCCTGCCATCGCATTAGCTGCGCTCGAGACGCGGGCGGAGGACGCGATGCTGGTGATGCCGAGCGACCATATGATTACAGATTTGCCTGCCTTCCATGAAGCGATCGCTCACGCTCTGCCGCTGGTAGCCGAGGGTTGGCTCATCACTTTTGGTATAACGCCAGACGCTCCCGAAACCGGCTATGGCTATATCAAAATGGGCCAAAGCTGCGGGGAAATGACCCATGAAGTGCTCCGCTTTGTCGAGAAACCTGATGCGGAACGCGCCGGTGCAATGTTGGCCGAAGGCAATCATGCTTGGAATGCTGGAATTTTCATGTTTCGTGCCGACGCCTATCTAGCGGCGCTGGAACGTCATCAGCCAGAAATGTTGACTGCAGTTAAAAATTCCCTGGCAGGGGCAGCACGGGATGGTCGGCATATCTCTCCCGATCCACAGGCTTTCGCGGCCTGCCCATCGGATTCGATCGACTATGCTATTATGGAACGAGAGAAACTCGTGGCATGCGTGCCTGTGAATATGGGCTGGTCTGATGTTGGAAGCTGGGATTCCCTGCACGCCATCAGCGTCAAGGATACCCATGGCAATTCCGTTCGCGGTCAGACCTTGCCCTTGGGTGCTCGCAATTGCCTCGTACATACTGATGGCCCACGTGTGACGCTCGTGGATGTCGATGATCTGATCGTTGTTGTCTCACAAGGCGATGTCATGATCCTGCGGCGTGGTGAATCCCAGAAAGTTCGCAAGGTAACAGAGGTACTTAAGGGTCTGACGCTCAACGTCGCAAACTAACTTAGCCTAATTCCTCCCATCCTTTGCATGACCGCCGATGGCGGGAAAATACGAGGCTTATGACGCAGACTGTCTCGGTTGCCGACCTGATGGCACGATCCGGAGTCGCTTTCGGGACCAGTGGCGCACGCGGTCTGGTGAGTGCCATGACGGACATGGTATGCTTCGCCTACACCTGCGGATTTTTGCAGTATTTAGAGGATATCGGGCAATTCGCTGTCAAACGGCGTTCAAAAGGGACCCCCGATCGGCGTCGAAGAGGGACCCCCTTTTCAGATAATATGATGCTGGTTTGTTGAAGATGGCCTTGCGCTGCGTGCGGCGGAGGGCGGGCGTAGCCC